>NZ_JBANET010000012.1:0-135575 GCF_037026685.1 Orrella sp. JC864
CGCCGTGCGGCGCGGTTGCGCCGCGCCCGGCGCCAGAAATCGCCCGCCACCCCGCCCGGCCTCGGCGGACTGCGTAGGTTGGGCTTGGTCCGGCGCTGGGGGCGGAGTCGTTCTTGCCTGCTTGCCCCACGCCGGTTGAAAAGAGAAAGATCTTGCAGGGCCGCTCAAGCGGGGCGCGCAGGCGCCCCTTCTTTCGCATTCGACCGCCGATTTTGAGGGGGAGGGGCGGCGGGGTAGGGCCGAAGATTTCAGGATTGTGAGAGGCGTGTCATCACCGCCGCTGCCGCCGTCAGTGCCGCTGCCACCCCGGAGTCTGCCAGCGTATCAGCGTAGCTTCCTCAGTAGGGTCTGCCAGTGTTCCAGCGTAGGGGCGGGTTGTCAGAGTCATCAGCGTAGCGGCCAGGCCGCCAGTGTCCCTTCCGCCCTGAGGCTTGCAAGCGGCTCCACACCCAACGCATGCGCCACAGCCCTGAAATCTTCAGGCTTGCCCCGCTGCCCCTCCCTCCCAAAATCGGCGGTCGAATGTTCGCCAGGGGTTGCCTGCGCAACCCCTGGCGAACGGCCCCGCAAGATCTTTCTCTCTTCAAGCGGCGTGGGGCAAGCAGGCAAGAAGAACCAAGCCACCCGGCGGTGGAGCGATCACACGGCTCAGAAGGCCGGCGTGGCCGGGCGGGGTGGCGGGCGATTTCTGGCGCGGGGGCGGCGCGACCGCGCCGCACGCGACGGCATGAGCCCGCCACCCCGACCGGCCCCGCCGGCCGTCAAGAAAGCGACCGCAACCCCCCCGGACCTTGAACAACAACACCACGCGCGCCCCCGCCCTGGCACCCCCACTGCATTTCGAGTTATGCTGTGCAAGTTGTCGATGCATGATGCAGGAGAGTGCGCACGGACCCGGATCCCGGATGTGCCGTGTCGCCGCCGAAGGCGCAATTCGCCCGGAATCGCTCAGGCCCAACAGGGCATCATGCCTTGCCCACGAGGCAGGACAGCACTCTGGAGAGACCCGGCTGCGCGCCGGGCGCCGAAGGGGCAAACCTGCCGCGTGCGGGGCAACTCTCAGGCCAAAGGACAGAGGGGCGGAGCACCTTGGCCGGTGCGGCGGCGGCGTTTGCCGCGCATCGGCATTGACGCAACCGATCCATACCGCTCCGGAGCTTGCCGCATGTCCACCGATCTCAAATCGACCCCCTTGGCGCACCTGCATGAGCAGGCCGGCGCGCGCATGGTGGATTTCGGCGGCTGGCGCATGCCGCTGGCCTACGGTTCGCAGATCGAGGAACACCACGCCGTGCGCCAGGACGCCGGCATGTTCGACGTCTCGCACATGCTCAACGTCGACGTGCAGGGGCCGGCCGCCCAGGCTTTCCTGCGGCATCTGCTGGCCAACGACGTGGCGCGCCTGAAGACGCCCGGCAAGGCCCTGTACTCCTGCATGCTCAATCCCGAAGGCGGCGTCATCGACGACCTGATCGCCTATTTCTTCACGCCTGAAAGCTATCGCCTGGTGGTCAACGCCGGCACGGCCGACAAGGACCTGGCGTGGATGCAGCGGGTGGCGCAGACCCAGGGCTTCGAGGTGCGCATCGCGCCGCGCCGCGACCTGGCCATGATCGCGGTGCAGGGCCCGCAGGCCCGCGCCAAGGTGTGGGCCGCGCGGCCGGGCTGGCAGGCCGCCACCGAAGGGCTGGCCGCGTTTCACGCCGCCCAGGCCGCACCCGGCACGCTGGTGGCCCGCACGGGCTATACCGGCGAGGACGGATTCGAGATCATGGTGCCGGCCGACCAGGCCGCCGCGCTCTGGACCGAGCTGCAAGCCCAGGGCGTGCGGCCCTGTGGCCTGGGCGCGCGTGACACCTTGCGGCTGGAGGCCGGCATGGCGCTCTACGGCCAGGAGATGGACGAGTCCGTGACGCCGGCGCAGGCGGGCCTGTCCTGGACGGTCTGGCTCAAGGATGCCGGGCGCGACTTCATCGGCCGCGAGGCCATCGAACTGGGCGCCGAACCTTGCGCCTTCCTGGGCCTGCAGCTGCAGGAGCGCGGCGTCATGCGCGCCCACATGGCCGTGCGCACGGCCGACGGCGGGCAGGGCGAGGTCACCAGCGGCACCATGTCGCCGACGCTGGGCGTGTCCATTGCCATGGCGCGCCTGCCCGAAGGCGCCAAGCCCGGCGATACGGTCGAGGTGGACATCCGCGGCAAGTGGGTGCCCGCCCGCGTGTGCGCCTTGCCATTCGTGCGCAACGGCAAGCCCGTGCAGCACGCCTGAATGCTTCCCGCCGCCGCATGCCGCATGGCGCGGCGGTCCGATTTTCCTTTTCTCCCGGAGTCCGCATGAACCTGCCCAACGACCGTCAATACGCCCGCACCCACGAATGGATCAAGCCCGAGGGCGATCTGTACGCCGTGGGCATCTCCGATGCCGCCCAGGAGCAGCTGGGCGACCTGGTCTACGTCGGCGACGTGAACGTCGGCGCCAAGCTGGCCGCCGGCGCCACCGCCGGCGTGGTCGAGTCCGTCAAGGCCGCCTCGGACATCTACGCGCCCGTGGCCGGCGAGATCGTCGCCTTCAACGAAGCGCTGCAGGACAACCCCGCCCTGATCAACGAAGACCCCTACGGCGCCTGGATCTTCAAGATCAAGCCCGACGAGCCGGGCAAGACCGAAGGCCTGCTGGACGCCGCCGGCTACCAGGCCGTGGTCGACGCCGGCTAGGCCGATCCGATTCCCTTTTCTTCACCTTACCGCCCCGCAGCAGGAAAGCCAGCCCATGCCCCGCGATTTTGACCCCGCCCGCGACTTCGTGTCGCGCCATATCGGTCCGGCCGAGGACGATCTGCACAAGATGCTCTCGGTGGTCGGCGCCGACAGCCTGCAGGCGCTGATCGAGCAGGTCGTGCCGCCTTCCATCCGGCTGCAGGAGCCGCTGGACCTGCCCGCGCCGCGCAGCGAGCCCGACGTGCTGGCCGAACTGCGCGAGATGGCGGCGCGCAACGAGGTCTATCGCAGCTACATCGGGCAGGGCTACTACGGCACCCACACGCCCAACGTGGTGCTGCGCAACGTGTTGGAGAACCCGGCCTGGTATACGGCCTATACGCCCTACCAGCCCGAGATCTCGCAGGGCCGCCTGGAGGCGCTGCTCAACTTCCAGACCATGGTGGCCGACCTGACCGGGCTGGACATCTCCAATGCCTCGCTGCTGGACGAAGGCACCGCCGCGGCCGAGGCCATGACGCTAGCCCGGCGCGGCAGCCGCAGCGCCAGCCAGGTGTTCTTCGTCTCGCAGCACTGCCATCCGCAGACCATCGAGGTGGTGCGCACGCGCGCCGAGGGCCTGGGCATCGAGCTGGCCATCGGCGACGAGGCGCAGGGCCTGCCGGACTGCTTCGGGGTGCTGCTGCAGTATCCGCAAAGCCTGGGCGCGGTCGGCGACTATCGCGCCCTGGCCGAGTCGGTGCATGCCAAGGGCGGCATCGTGGCCTGCGCCACCGACCTGCTGGCCCTGGCGCTGCTGGCGCCGCCGGGCGAGTGGGGCGCGGACATCGCCGTGGGTTCGGCGCAGCGCTTTGGCGTGCCTTTTGGCTTCGGCGGCCCGCATGCCGGCTTCATGGCCTGCCGCGATGCGCTCAAGCGCAACATGCCCGGACGCCTGGTGGGCGTGTCCAAGGACGCGCAGGGCAAGCCGGCGCTGCGCCTGGCGCTGCAAACGCGCGAGCAGCACATCCGCCGCGAGAAGGCCACTTCCAACATCTGCACCGCCCAGGTGCTGCTGGCCGTGATGGCCGGCCTGTACGCGGTCTGGCACGGCCCGCAGGGCATCGCGGCGATCGCGCGGCGGATCAACGCCCAGGCGGCGCAGCTGCGCGCCGCCTTGCAGGCGGCGGGCCACGAGGTGCTCAACGACAGTTTCTTCGACACGCTGCTGGTGCGCACCGGCTCGCGCACGGCCACCGTGCTGCAGGCCGCCGCGCAGGCGCGCATCAACCTGCGCCACGTGGATGCCGAACGCGTGGCGGTGTCGCTGGACGAGACCGTGACCGATGCGGACCTGGCCGCGCTGGCCGGCGTGTTCGGCGCGCAGCTGGGCGAGGCCGCCGCGGCCGGCGGCATCCCCGCGGCGCTGGCGCGCCAGGGCGCGATCCTGTCGCATCCGGTGTTCTCCAGCGTGAAGTCCGAGACCGACATGCTGCGCTACCTGCGCCGCCTGGCCGACAAGGACCTGGCACTGGACCGCAGCATGATCCCGCTGGGCTCGTGCACCATGAAGCTCAACGCCACGGCCGAGATGATTCCCATCACCTGGCCCGGCTTCGCGCATATCCATCCCTTCGCGCCGGCCTCGCAGACGGCCGGCTATGCCGAGCTGATCGGCAAGCTGTCGCGCGCGCTGTGCGAGATCACCGGCTATGACGCCATCAGCCTGCAGCCCAACTCGGGCGCCCAGGGCGAATACGCCGGGCTGCTGGCCATCCGCGCCTATCACCGGGCGCAGGGCCAGGGCCAGCGCGACATCTGCCTGATCCCGGCTTCGGCGCACGGCACCAACCCGGCCTCGGCGCAGATGGTGGGCATGGAAGTGGTGGTGGTGGCTTCCGATGCGCAGGGCAACGTCGACCTGGACGACCTGGCCGCGCGCATCGCGCAGGCCGGCGACAGGCTGGCCGCGCTGATGATCACCTATCCCTCGACGCACGGCGTATTCGAGGAAAGCATCACGCAGATCTGCGCCATGATCCATGATGCCGGCGGCCAGGTGTACCTGGACGGCGCCAACATGAACGCCATGGTGGGCGTGGCGCGCCCGGGCCGCTTCGGCTCGGACGTCTCGCACCTGAACCTGCACAAGACCTTCTGCATCCCGCACGGCGGCGGCGGGCCGGGCGTGGGCCCCGTGGCCCTGCGCGGCCACCTGGCGCCCTACCTGCCCGGGGTGGTGGGCAGCGACGGCAAGCTGGTGGCCGACACGCCGGTCGGGCCGGTGTCGGCGGCGCCCTACGGTTCGGCGGGCATCCTGCCGATCCCCTACGTGTACATCGCGCTGATGGGCGCGCAGGGCCTGCGCCGCGCCACCGAGGTGGCCATCCTGAACGCCAACTACATCGCCACGCGCCTGAAGGACCACTACAAGGTGCTCTATACCGGCCGCAACGGCCGCGTGGCCCACGAGTGCATCCTGGACGTGCGTCCGCTCAAGGATTCCAGCGGGGTCAGCGCCGAGGACATCGCCAAGCGCCTGATCGACTATGGCTTTCATGCCCCCACCATGAGCTTTCCGGTGGCCGGCACGCTGATGGTCGAGCCCACCGAGTCCGAAGGCCTGCACGAGCTGGACCGCTTCATCGACGCCATGATCGCCATCCGCCAGGAGATCGCCCAGATCGAGCGCGGCGAGCGCGACCGCGACGACAACGTGCTGCGCAACGCCCCGCATACCGCCCAGACGCTGCTGGCCGAGGACTGGCACCACGACTACCCGCGCCAGCAGGCCGCCTATCCGGTGGCCTCGCTGCGCGAGGGCAAGTACTGGCCGCCGGTGGCCCGGGTGGACAACGCCTACGGCGACCGTAACCTGGTGTGCGCCTGCCCGCCGCTGGAGGCCTACGCGAGCTGACCTGGGGTCCGGCCCATCCCGGGGGAACTGTGAAATTGCGTCACAAGCCATTGGCGCCAGGCCCGTTCCGGTACGAAGCCGCTTGCGGATACGCTGCCGCTTCGGTCGCGCCATGCCTAGCCGGCAAGGCGCGTCGCCCAGCCAGCTATCGGAGAGCCCATGCAAGACGCCGTACAGAACCAGCCGGATACCCGCGCCATTCCTTATCAACTGCCCCAGGTGCCGTACATGAGCGCCGACCTGGTGGTGGGCAACGTCCTGGACCTGGCCCTGCAGGACGACGAGAAATGGGTGCCCGTGACCGACGCGGTGTCCTTCAAGCCGCTGCTGCTCTCGACCACCGGCGGCTACTACGTCAACCTGCTGCGCGTGCGGCGCAGCGGCGTGCTGTCCCGCCACCGCCATACCGGCGCCGTGCACGCGCTGGTGCTCAAGGGGCGCTGGTACTACCTGGAGCACGACTGGGTGGCCGAACAGGGCGCCTTCGCCTTCGAGCCGCCGGGCGAGACGCATACCCTGTACGTGCCCGAGGACGTGCAGGAAATGATCACCTGGTTCCATGTGCAGGGCGGCTATACCTACGTCGATCCGCAGGGCAGGGCGGTGGGCTACGAGGATGTCTTCACCAAGCTGCAGGCCGCCCGGCAGCACTATCGCGGCCTGGGCCTGCCCGACAGCTACCTGGAACAGTTCATCCGCTGAACCGGCCGTCGTGGCCGAAACGCTCGAACAGGAAGTCCAGGAAGACCCGCACCTTGGGGCTGAGGAACTTGCGGCTCTTGTAGACCACGAACAGCGGCTCCTCATGCTGCGGCTGGAACGATTCGAGCACCGGCACCAGGCGCCCCGCCGCGATCTCGCCGTCGATGTGGAAGGCGGCCAGGCGCACCAGCCCCGCCCCGTGCAAGGCGAGCTGCATCAGCATGTCCCCCTGGTCGGCCCCCAGGTTGCCCTGCGCGGCCACGCCGTCGGGTTCGGTCGTGAAGGGCCAGGTGTTCCAGTGGGTGCGGTGGGTGAAGTTCAGGCAATTGTGCTGCGCCAGGTCGGCCGGGGTGCGCGGCGCGCCGTGCCGGCGCAGGTATTCGGGCGAGGCGCAGACGATCCAGCGGCTGGTCAGCAGCCGGCGTGCGATCAGCGAGGAGTCGGGCAGCGTGCCGCTGTGGATGGCCACGTCGATGTCGTGCTCGACCATGTCCAGCGGATCGTTGCTTAGCAGGAAATCGATGCTCAAGCCCGGATGCGCGGCCAGGAAGCCGCCGATGGCCGGCGCCAGCTGGTACTTGGCGAAGGTGAACAGGCAATGCACCCGCAGCTTGCCGCGCGCCTGCCCCGCGTGGGTCTGCAGGGCGTTCTCGGCCTCGGTCAGGGCCTCGATCACGCGCAGGCCTTCCCGGTGCAGGGTCCGCCCGGCCGGCGTGAGCTTGACGTCGCGCGAGGTGCGTTCGAACAGCAGGGTGCCCAGCCGCGCCTCCATGCGCGAGATGGTCTTGCTCACGGCGGAAGGCGAGCGCGACAGCCGGCGCGCGGCCGCGGAGAAGCCGCCCGTCTCGACCACGGTGATGAACAGTTCAAGTTCGGCCAGCTGGTTCAACGATCGCCTCCGTCTGTGAATTTTCTTCAAATGCCTGTGCCGCCGGGCGCCTTCCCGAGCCGGCGTGCGCGCTGCATCATCGCCAGGCGGTAAGGTTACCGTCCCACGAGATCACTAGACAGGAGACAAGCATGCTCAAGCGCGCCTTGGCGGCGATGGCCGCGAGCCTAACGTTTCTGGCCCCCGCGGTCCAGGCCTTTCCCGACAAGCCGGTGCGCATCGTCGTGCCCTTCAGCCCCGGCGGCGGCACCGACATTCTCGCGCGCCAGGTCGCCGAAGGGCTGGCCACCTCCGAAAAATGGAACGTGGTGGTGGAGAACCGCCCGGGCGGCAACGGCGCGGTGGCGCTGTCCTCCGTGGCGCGGGCGCCGGCCGACGGCTACCAGGTGGTGCTGGCCTTGCGCGAGAACATCGTGATCGCGCCCTTGCTGAACCAGGGCGCCGGCAACTTCGATCCGCTCAAGGATTTCACCTCCATCGTGCATATCGCCGATGCGCCGATGGTGGTGGCCACCGGGCCGAACAGCGGCCTGCAGAGCATGGAGCAGGTGATGCGCCAGGCGCGCGAGCAGCCGGGGCGGCTGCGCTTCGGCACCTCGGGGCAGGGCAGCATGTCGCACCTGCTGCTTGCCCTGCTGGACAAGGCCGCCAACGTGCCCATGACGCACGTGCCGTACAAGGGCTCGAACCCCGCGCTGACCGACCTGGTGGGCGGGCATGTGGAGCTGGTCGGCGGCTCGATCGCCTCGGCCAAGTCCTTCATCGAAAGCGGCCGCATCACGCCGCTGGCCGTCTCCTCGGCGCAGCGCGTGGCCGCGCTGCCGCAGGTGCCCACCATCGCGGAGCTGGGCCAGCCCGGCTTCGAGGTGGTGACCTGGTACGGCTTCTTCGGCCCGGCGGGCATGCCGCAGGAGGTGGTGCAGACCCTGAACGCGGCCGTCAACAAGGTGCTGCAGGCGCCGGCCATGCAGCGCATCCTGGCCGAGCAGGGCATGCAGACGCGCATCGGCACGCCCGGCGATTTCGACAAGCTGTTTCGCGAGGATTACGAGGGTCTGTCGCGGCAGATGGGCGAGCTGGACATGAACGCCAACTGAGCCGGCGCACGGCTCGCACAAAGGAGTATTGGTCATGAGCGATCAGGATGTCGCCGGCTTCGTCGGCCTGGGCGCGATGGGCGCGGCCATCGCGCGCCGCCTGCTGCAGGCCGGCGTGCGCCTGCATGTGTACGATCCGGACGCCTCGCGCATGCAGGCGCTGGCCGCGCTGGGCGCGGTGGCGCACGAAGGGCCGCGCGCCGTGGCGGACGCCGCCCCGGTGGTCTATGCCTGCCTGCCCGGCGCCCAGGTCAGCCGCCAGGTGGCTTATGGCGAGGGCGGCGTGCTGGGCGGCCGGGCGCTGCGCGTCTACGTCGAGATGTCCACCATCGGCCGCACGCCGGTGATGGATATCGCGCGGGCCTTGCACGAGCACGGCGTGGCGGTGGTCGATGCGCCGGTCAGCGGGGGCCCGCGCGGGGCGCAGGCCGGCACGCTGTCCATCATCCTGTCCGGCCCGGCGCAGGCGCGCGAGCGCATCCGCGCGCAGGTGCGGGCCATGGGCAAGGGCGTGTTCGAGGTCGGCGAGCAGCCCGGCCAGGCGCAGATGATGAAGCTGGTCAACAACCTGATCTCGGCCGCCAACATGGTGTCGGCCTACGAGGCGCTGGTGCTGGGCGCCAAGGCCGGGCTGGACCCGGACCAGATGGTCGAGATCATCAACGTGAGCACCGGGCGCAACAGCGCCACGCTGGACAAGGTGCCCAAGTCCATCCTGCCCGGCACCTTCGACTATGGCGCCAGCATCCGCACCATCCACAAGGACGTGACGCTGGGCCTGGAGGAGGCGCAGGCGCTGCGCGTGCCGATGTGGCTGGGCCATAGCGTGCGGCAGGCCTGGGAGTTCGCCGTGACGCAGGGCGGCGAGGACCTCGATTTCACGGCCCTGATCCGCTACATGGAGGATTGGGCCGGCGTGCAGGTGCGCAGCCGCAAGAACGGCAAGGAGCCGGCTTGATGCGCGAGATCACGGGCAAGACGGCGCTGTATTGCATCCTGGCCGACCCGATCGGCCACGTGCAGACGCCGCAGCTGGTCAACCGCCTGATGCGCGAGCAGGACCGCGACGGCGTCATGGTGCCGGTGCACGTGCGGCCGGACGACCTGCCGCAGATGATGGCCGCGCTGCGGCGCGCCGGCAACCTGCGCGGCATGGTGGTGACGGTGCCGCACAAGATGGCGGCGCTGCCGCTGTGCGACGCGCTCGAAGGCGACGCCGCGCAGATCGGGGCGGTGAACGTGGTGCGCCGCGAGGCCGGGGGGCGCCTGGTGGGCGGCATGCTGGACGGCCAGGGCTTCGTGCGGGGATTGCGGGCGCTGGGCTTCGTGCCGGCAGGCGCCTCGGTCTACCTGGCCGGGGCCGGCGGGGCGGCCAGCGCCATCGCCTTTGCCCTGGCGCGCGCCGGCATCGGCAGCCTGAGCATCGCCAATCGCGGCCAGGCCCGCTACCAGGCGCTGGCCGAGCGGCTGGCCCGGCACCATCCGGCGCTGCCGGTGCGTGCGGCCGGTGCCGATGCGTCCGGGCATGCGCTGGTGATCAACGCCACCTCGCTGGGCATGTCGCCCGGCGATCCGCCCCCTCTGGCGCTGGAAAGCCTGGACGCGGGCCAATGGGTGGCCGACATCATCATGGAGCCGGCCCAGACGGCGCTGCTGGCGCAGGCGCGGCGCATCGGCGCGCGCACGTACGGCGGGCTGGGCATGTTGCAGGCGCAAGTGGCCGACATGGTGGCGTTTTTCGACGCCGGCCAGCCGGCGCAGGCCGGCGCGCATCACGCCGGCCCAACCGAAAGGAGCATGGGATGAGGCTGAAGGACAAGGTCGCCGTGGTGATCGGCGCGGGGCAAAGCCCCGGACAGACGGTGGGCAACGGGCGGGCGACGGTGCTGCGCTTCGTGCAGGAAGGCGCACAGGTGCTGGCGGTGGACCGCGACGCGGATTCGGCCGCCGAGACGGCGGCCCAGGCGGGGGCGGCCTGCGTGCCGTGGCAGGCCGACGTGCTCAGCGAGCAGCAGATCGCCGCGGCGCTGGCCCAGGCGCAGCAGCGCTGGGGGCGCATCGACATCCTGCACTACAACGTGGGCATCAGCGTGTCCGGGGGCGACGCCGACCCGCTGGAAATCACCGAGACCGCCTTCGACCGCATCTGCGCCATCAATCTGCGCGGCTGCGTGATGGCCGGCAAGCACGTGCTGCCCATCATGCGCGCCCAGGGCAGCGGGGTCATCCTGACCACGGCCTCGGTATCGGCCTGGCAGCGCTATCCCTGGGTGGCCTACAAGGCTTCCAAGGCCGGCATGATCGCCTATACGCAGCAGCTGGCCATCGAGAACGCCGCCTATGGCATCCGCGCCAACGCCATCCTGCCCGGCCTGATGGATACGCCCATGGCCGTCGATACGCGGGCGCAGTCCTTCGGGCGGGCGCGCGAGGACGTGGTGGCCGAGCGCAACGCCCGCGTGCCGCTGCGCGGCCGCATGGGCACGGCCTGGGACGTGGCCAATGCCGCGGTGTTCCTGGCATCGGACGAGGCCGGCTTCATCACCGGCGTGGAACTGCCGGTGGACGGCGGCGCCCTGGTCAACATCGTGCGCTAGGGACGGCCATGGCCCAGATCGATACCTACGACTACGTCATCGTCGGCGGCGGCACGGCCGGCTGCATCCTGGCCAACCGCCTGAGCGCGGACGGCCGCAGCACCGTGGCCTTGCTGGAGGCCGGCGAGCCGGGACGTGGCCTGTGGGTGGGCATACCGGCGGGCTTTACCAAGCTGCTGACGCACCCGCGCTGGAACTGGGGCTTTCGCAGCGAGCCCGAGCCGGGCACCTGCGACCGGCCCATCGCCATCCCGCGCGGCAAGGGCCTGGGCGGCTCGACGCTGATCAACGGGATGATCTATGTGCGCGGCCAGCCCGGCGACTACGACGCGTGGGCGCAGGCCGGCGCGCGCGGCTGGAGCCATGCCGATGTCGCACCCTACTTCGAGAAGCTGGAGCAGACCACGGTCGGCGGCGCGGGCCGCGGACGCAGCGGCCCCATGCACATCACCGAGGTGGCCGAGCGGTTTCCGATTTCGGAGGCCTTCCTGCAGGCCGCCGGCCAGGACGGCTGGCCGCGCAATCCGGACTACAACGGCGCCAGCCAGGAGGGCGTGGGCTACTACCAGGTCTGCCAGCATCGGGGCCGGCGCTGGAGCGTGGCCGACGGCTATCTGCGGCCGGCATTGCGCCGGCGCAACCTGGACGTGCGCACGCAGGTCCATGTCACCTCGCTGGTGCTCGAACAGGGCCGCTGCACCGGCGTGCGCTTGCGGCGCGCCGACGGCAGCACCTCGCAGCTGCGCGCCCGGCACAGCGTGGTGCTGACGGCCGGGGCGGTGCAGTCGCCGCAGCTGCTGGAGCTCTCGGGCATCGGCAGCCCGCAGGTGCTGGCGGCCGCCGGCATCCCGGTGGCCCATGCGCTGGCAGGCGTGGGCGAGAACTATATCGACCACTACGCCACGCGCATGAACTGGCGGGTGCGCGGGGCCAGGACGCTGAACGAGTCCACCCGCGGCCTGTCGCTGGCCGCGGCGGTGGCCCGCTACGCGGTGCAGCGCCGCGGCATCCTGACGCTGGGCACCGGACTGGCCTTCGGTTTCGTCAAGACCGACCCTGCGATGCCCACCCCGGACGTGCAGTATTTCTTCATGCATGCCAGCTATGCCGATGCCGCGGTGCGCAAGCTGGACCGCCTGCCGGGCATGACCCTGGGCGTGGCGCAGCTGCGGCCGCGGTCGCGCGGCAGCATCCACGTGGCCAGCGCCGACCCGCACGCCGCGCCGGCGATCCGGCCCAACCTGCTGACCCATCCGCAGGACCAGCGCTGCCTGATCGACGGCATGCGCATCGCCCGGCGCATCGTCGAGCAGCCGGCCATGGCGCGCTACGTGCAGGCCGAGCTGAACCCCGGTCCGCAGGTGCAGACCGATGCGCAATGGCTGGAGTTCGCGCGGCGCACCGGCCAGACCATCTACCACCCCATCGGCACCTGCCGCATGGGCGAGGACGAGCACGCCGTGGTCGACAGCAGGCTGCGCGTGCGCGGGCTGCAGGGCCTGCGCGTGGCCGATGCCTCGGTGATGCCCGCGATGGTGTCGGGCAACACCCAGGCAGCGGTGATGATGATCGCCGAGAAGGCGGCCGACCTGCTGCTGCAGGACGCCCGCTCGGCATGACTTTCTATTTTTCAAGGAGCAGCCATGCAAGACGACAAGCCTTTTGACCCGGTTACCCCCGAGACCGTGGCGCTGGGCCACAAGAACCGCCGCGCCACCCTGGGCGACAAGTATGTGGACCAATCCATCGCGCGCGCCCAGCAGGACGATTTCTTCGCGCCCCTGCAGGAAGCGGTGACCGGCCTGGCCTGGGGCGCCATCTGGGGGCGTCCGGGCCTGACGGCCAAGGAGCGCAGCCTGATCACCGTCAGCGTGCTGATCGCCACCGGCCGGCGCCACGAGCTGGCGCTGCACCTGAACGGCGCGCTGAACAACGGCTGGACCCGCAAGCAGGTCCAGGAAATCCTGCTGCATGCGGCCTGCTATTGCGGCATGCCGGCGGCGGTGGACGGTTTCCGGATCGCCAAGGAAGTGCTCGACGAGCGCGCGCAGTCCGGGCAGTAGCGCCGCGACGCGGGCAGGCCCCGCGCCGGTGAATCATTCACGAGGAGACACAATCATGATCGACACAATGGGGAATGTGAAGAACGCCTTGCGCCGCGCGCTGGGCTTGGGGCGGGGGCGGGCCGCGCGAGACCGCGCCGCGCTAGGCCTGGCTGCGCTGGGGCTGGCTGCGCTGGGGCTGGCCGCCGTGCCGGCCGCGCAGGCGCAGGACTATCCCGCGCGGCCCGTGACCTTGCTGGTGCCCTTTACCGGCGGCGGCGCGACCGACGTGCTGGCGCGCGCGGTCGCCGAAGGCCTGGCCAAGGAGCTCAAGCAGCCCGTCATCGTCGAGAACGTGCCCGGCGCGGGCGGCTCGGTGGGGCAGGCGCGCGCGGCGCGCTCGCCGGCCGACGGCTACACGCTGCTGCTGGGCAACGTCGGCACGCTGGCCGCCAATGCCTCGCTGTACCGCAACCTGTCCTACGACATACTGGCCGACTTCACCGCCTTGGCCTCGGTGGGCGATGCGCCGCAGGTGCTGTCCATCCGCGCCGATTTCCCGGCGCGCACGCTCGAGGAGTTCGCGGACTACGCCAGGCAGAACGGCGAACGGATGAACTCGGGCACGGCGGGCGTGGGCTCGGGCTCGTTCCTGGGCGGCGTGGTGCTGAACGAGGCGCTGGGCATCAAGGTGCCCCCGGTGCATTACCGCGGCGCCGCGCAGACGATCGCCGACGTCATGGCCGGCCACATCGACTACACCATCGAAAGCAGCAGCACCGCGGTCGGCTCCATCGCCTCGGGCAAGGTGCGCGGCCTGGTGGTGCTGCGTCCCGAGCGCGTCGCGGTGCTGCCCGACGTGCCGGCCGCCGGCGAGACCCGCTATCCCGGCCTGCACTACGACATCTGGAACATGATGCTGGTGCCCAAGGGCGTGCCCGAGCCGGTGCTGGAAAAGCTCAATGCCGCCATCAACCGCGCCCTGGCCACGCCTGCGCTGCGCCAGCGCTACGAGCAGATGGGCGTGGCGCTGCCCAGCCAGGAGCATCGCTCGCTGGCCGGCTCCGCCGAACTGCTGCGCAGCGAGGTGGCACGCTGGAAGACGCTGCTCGAGCAGGCCGGCGTCAAGCCCGATGGCGCCTGAGCCTGGCACCGGCGCCGCGGGGCGCCGGCGCGGCTAGCCGAAGTCGTACAGCCGCGCCGGGTTGTCCGCCAGCACTTGCCGGCGCAGGCCCGCATCGGGCAGCCAGGCGTGGATCTCGCGCAGCAGGTGCGACGGCGCGATCCGGCGATAGGCGCTGACCTCGGTGGGGCGCTTGCCGGGCTCGCGGTTGGTGTGCGGCCAGTCGCTGGCCCATAGCATGCGGGCCGGATTGGCCTGCAGCAGCGCGCGGGCCAGCGCGGCGACCTGCTCCTGATCCTGATCCTGGGCCTGGCCGCCGCCGGCGATGCGGTACGAGGCCGACAGCTTGACGTATGCCATGCCGCTGGCGGCCATCTCCAGCACCCGCTCGACGCGGGCGTCCTGCAGCGGCGTGCCGGCGGGGATCATGGCGAAGTGGTCCAGCACGATCGGAACGGGCAGGCCGGCAAGCAAGGGCGCGGCCTGCGCGATCGCGTCCAGCGAGGCATACACCTGCAGGTGCCAGCCCAGCCCGGCGATGCGGCCGGCCCACTGGCGCAACGCGCCGGCGATGGCTTGCGGGTCGCTGCGGCCCAGGCTTTCCAGGTTGATCCGCAGGCCGCGCACGCCGCCCAGGTGCAGGCGCCGCAGTTCGGCTTGGCCGGCCTGCGGATCCGCCACGGCCACGCCCCGCGCCGCGCCGGGCAGGGCCGCCAGGCTTTCCAGCAGGCATTGGTTGTCGGTGCCGTAGACGCTGGGCTGCACGATCACGGCGCGCGCCAGGCCCAGGCGCGCCAGGTGCGCGCGCAGGTCCTGTACCGCGGCCGGGCCGGGCGTGTAGGCGCGCTCGGGCACCATCGGGTGGCGCGGGTCGATGACGTGCACGTGGCAATCGCAGGCCAGCGCGGGCAAGGCGTTCGCCGGCATGTCAGCCTCGCAGGGCCGCCAGGCGGCGCACGAAGGCCTGGCCGGCCTCGCGGGTGCCCAGCGTGCCGCCCACGTCGCGCGTGCATTCGCCTGCCTGGATGGTCTGGGCGATGACCGCCTCGATGGCGGCCGCCGCCTCGGCGTAGCGCGGCAGCCCCTTGCGCTGGCCGTGCCAGTTCAGCAGCATCGCGGCCGACAGGATCAGCGAAATGGGATTGGCCACGTTCCGGCCGGCGATGTCGGGCGCAGAGCCGTGCGCCGCCTGGCCCATGGCGTGGTCGCGGCCGGCATTGAGCGAGCCGCCCAGGCCCAGGCTGCCCGACAGCTCGGCGGTCAGGTCCGACAGGATGTCGCCGAACATGTTGGTGGTGACGATGACGTCGTAGCGCTGCGGCGCGCGCACCACGTGGGCCATCATGGCGTCGACGATGACCTCGTCGATGCCCACCTCGGGAAACTCGCGGCCCACTTCGCGGCATACGTCGATGAACATGCCGTCGCCCAGCTTGAGCACGTTGGCCTTGTGCACGATGGTCACGTGCTTTCTGCGGGTCATGGCCAGCTCGAAGGCCGAGCGGGCGATGCGTTCGCAGCAGGGGCGGGTGATGCGGCGCAGCGACACCACCACGTCGGGGGTGATCAGCATCTCGCTGCTGCCCGATTCGATGTTGCGGTCGGCGTAGAAGCCTTCGGTGTTCTCGCGCACCACCACCAGGTCGAATTCGCCCAGGCGCGCCTGCATGCCGGGGTAGGTGCGGGCCGGGCGGATGTTCGCATGCAGGTCCAGGCATTTGCGGAAGAACTTCGAGGGATTGATCTCGCCGCGCGATTCGTCCTTGAAGTCGTAGGTGGCCATCGGCCCGAGCATCAGGCCGTCGGCCTGCCTGACCTTCTCCAGCAGCGCGGGCGTGACCGTGGCGCCGTGGCGCTTGAGGCTTTCGTGCCCGGCCACATCGTGTTCCAGGCGCAAGCCCAGGTCAAAGCGCGCATCGGCGGCCTGCAGCACGTCCACGGCGACGGCCATGGTTTCGGGGCCGATGCCATCGCCAGGCAGTACGACGATCTTCATTGTCTGTTCCTTGAAAAGTCGAAGGGGTACGGTCAAACCGGCTCGATGCCCACGGCAGACACCAGGTCCCGGTACTTGCCGGTCTCGGCCTGCACGAACTGCCGGAAGGCCTCGGGCGTATTGGCCTGCACGGCGGCGTTGTCGGCCTCGAATCGCTGCCGGATGGCCGGCTGCGCCACGATGGCGTTGATCTCGCGGTTCAGCCGCGCCACGATTTCATCGGGCGTGCCGGCCGGCACGAACACCCCGCCCCACAGGCTGAACTGGAAACCGGGCAGCACGGACTCGGCCACGGTCGGCACCTGCGGCAGCGCCGCCAGCCGCTGGGCGGTCGAGACGGCCAGCACGCGCAGCTTGCCGGCCTTGACGTGCGGCATGGCCGCCGAGGCGCTGGAGAAAAAGAAGTCCACATGCCCGCCCAGCAGGTCGGTCATGGCCTGGCCGGCGCCCTTGTAGGGCACGTGGACCATGCGGGTCTGCGTGCCCAGCGCCAGGGCGGCCGCGGCCAGGTGCCCGGGCGTGGCCGCGCCCGAAGAGGCGTAGGAAAGCTGCTCGGGCCGCTGCGCCGCCGCCTCCAGCAGGGCGCCCAGGTCCGGATAGGGCGAGTTGGCCGGCACGGCCAGCACCAGCGGCGCATCGCCCACCAGCACCACGGGCTTGAGATCCTTGAGCGGATCGTAGCCGGGTGTCTGCATGGCGAAGACATTGACCGCGATCTCGCCGGTCTGGCCCAGCAGCAGGGTGTGTCCGTCGGCGGCGGCGCGCGCCACCAGCCGCGTGCCGATCGACCCGGAAGCCCCGGGGCGGTTGTCGACGATGACGGTCTGGCCCAGCGCCTGGCCCAGCGGGTCGGCGATCAGCCGCGCAAAGACGTCGCCTTGTCCGCCGGGGGCGTAGGGCACGATGAAGGTCAGCGGTTGGGAAGGGTACTGGGCGGCGGCGCGCAGCGGCCCGGGCAGGGCCGCGCCCAGCAGGCCGCCGGCCAGCCCCAGCAGGACGGCGCGGCGGCCGGTGGCGCGGCCTGGCCGGGCGGACGCCAGGGCGGGCTGGCAGGCGGCGCCCGGGGCGGGGCGGGGGAATCGATGCGGCATGGTTGCTCCTCGGTCTGTCGTGGTGTCTTGCCGTGCTCAGCCTTGGCGCAGCAGCTTGAGCCGCTCCAGCAGCGCCTGGTGGATGTGGTGCTGCGCGGCGCCCTGGGCGCGCTGCGGGTCGCGTTCGCGTATGGCCGCCAGGATGAGCCGGTGTTCGTCGTCCGAGCGCCGGGCGCGCTCGGGGCTGCTGAGCGTGCTGCGCCCCAGCAGGTAGGTGGTGTCGGTCAACGATTGCAGCGAGCGCAGCAGGTAGCGGTTGTGCGCGGCGCTGTAGATGGCCT
The DNA here is from genome assembly GCF_037026685.1 of Orrella sp. JC864. NCBI lineage: Bacteria > Pseudomonadati > Pseudomonadota > Betaproteobacteria > Burkholderiales > Alcaligenaceae > Orrella > Orrella sp. JC864. The sequence goes on from NZ_JBANET010000012.1 coordinate 17,433, forward strand.
GGTGAAAGCGCAGGTTCTGGGCCACGGGATCGCCGCCGTCGCCTTCGTCCAGGATGGCCTGCATGTGCACGAGGTCGGCCTCGGTGGCGTGGCGCGCGGCAAAGGCGGCGGCCGCGCCTTCGAGCACCTGGCGCATGGCGTAGAGCTCGCCGACTTCCTGCTGGTCCATGCTGGCGACCACCAGGCCGCGGCCGGGCTCGCGGGTGATCAGGCCTTCGTCCTCGATGCGCTTGAGCGCCTCGCGCACCGGCGTGCGGCCCATGTCCAGCAGCTTGGCGACTTCGACTTCGCGCAGCCTGTCCGAGGCGGTGAACGCCCCGCTGAGGATGCGGCGCTTGATTTCGTTATAGGCGGCATAGGCCTGGGAGTTGCCCGGTGTGATCGGCATGTGGGTCCCTGTATTTTTGTATATTTTTGCATACAAAAAAACCGGGCGCAAACCGGCGTCATGCGCGCAAGCGGCCCGGGCAGGGGCCTGCGAGCCGGCCAGGGGCCTCGGATGCGAGGCGGGGTTTACTGCCGGGGCTGCGGCGCCGTCCCGGGGCCGGCCTCGGCCTCGGCCTGGCCCGGGACGGGCGCTTCCTGGGCGCCGATGAACTCGGCGAATTCTTCGCTCAGGTCCACGAAGGTCACGATCAGCGACGCCAGGTTCTCCTGGCCCAGGCCGCCATAGGCGCCGATGTCCATTTCCAGCACGGCCTGGCCGTCCTCGGACTGGTAGGCCTTGACCCAGCGGCTGTCGGCGTTCCAGGCGTTGAGCCGCGTGAGCGTCACGTGCGGACCGGCATCGTGGATGGCCCGCAGCAGCAGCTCCTCGCAATCGTCCTGGCCTATGCAGCCGTAGAACTCGACCTGGATCTCGCGCCCGCGCAGCGCCTGGCCGTCGCGGCGGCGGATCTCCAGCAGCGGCTCGCCGGCGGCGTCCCGGCTGCGGGCCACTTCGTAGCCTTCTTCCTCGAACAGCGCGGCGATGTGCTTGGGATCCAGGCTTTGCAGCACCTGGCCGAAGGCCGGCCCGGCAGGCTCTTCCTGCAGGCCGGGTACCGCCAGGCCCAGGCCCGGCGCGAGGTCCTGGATGGGCTGCTCTTGCCCGTTGACCTGCAGGCGCCCGTCGGCGTAGGCCAGCGTCATGGACAGGCGATCGCCCTGGGCGGTGACCAGGCCGGTGAGCTGCGCGGCATCGGCCATGGCCTGGACCTGCGTCTGCGCCATGGCGGCGGCGGCCTGCGGATCCCGCCCGTCCTGGTCCTGCAGCGTGGCCGCCACGATCTCCTGCAGCATGGGCTTGGCCACGCTCAGGTCCAGGTCCAGGCGTTCGAGCAGGTGCAGCGCCGGCAGCGCCGAGGTCTGGTCCGCGGGCGGCGTGCGCTCGCGCAGGCCGGCCTTCACGCTCAGGCGGCTCTCGCCTTGCGGCATGCGCCACAGCCAGGGCTCGATGGCGACGGTGGGCTTGCCGGCCAGCAGCCCGTCCACCGCCTGCTCGAAGGCTTCGTAGGTCGCCGTGCTGGGCCCGTCGGCTTGCGCGCTTTCGCGCAGCAGCGCGTCATAGCGCGCCGAAAAGGCCTGCAGCGCCGCGCCGTCCAGGTTGCCGATCTGCAGGGCCATCTGCATGTTGCCGAAGTCGCGCTCGCGCACCGTGATGCGGTCCACGGCATACGTGGCGTCCACGGCCACGCTGCTGCCGCTTTCGGAGACGCTCAGGCGGTGCGAGAGCTTCTCCAGCACGACCGGCGCGGCGCCGGGCGCCTGCACGCGTACCAGGCCGAGGTTCAGGCTGCTGTCGCCCACGCCCATGCCCAGCGCGCCGGCCCGCGTGTTGGCGCCCACGCGCAGGCCCCGGATCTCGGCGGCCTGGCCGGGCGCCTCGTACAGCAGGTGGTCCATCACGCCGCTGGCGGCCACGCGCTGCAGGTCCGCGGCCACCATGCCGCTCAGGCGCGCGCCGCTGAACGAAACCGAACGGCCGTCGCGCTGCGCCTGGAACGCGGCCAGCGTCCAGTCGCCGTGGCTGGCGCCGTCAAAGCCGATGCGCGTCAGGCCGCGCAGCGGCTTGTCCTGCCCGGTGAGTTCGAACAGGGCGCGGGCTTGCGCCTCGTTGACCAACACCGTCTCGATGTGGGCCAGCCCGGGCACGAACTGGCCCCGCGCCAGGGCCGAGGGCGCCAGCGGGCCGTGGGCGATGCGGTTCTCGATGACCAGCCGGCCCGCGAGCGCTTGCTCGTCGGGCTGCGTGGGCTGGCGCTCGTAGCTGAAGACGTAGCGCGCGCGGCTGTTGAACCAGCCGCGCGCGTAGGATTCGGTTTGCAGCGCCAGCGTCAGGCCCTGCATGCCGTGGTTCTGCAGCGCCGCGTGCGCCTGCTCCAGGGCCTGGGCCGTACGGGCCTGGATGCGCTTGCCCAGGTGCCAGCTGGCGCCGGCGTAGGCGAGCGCGGCCAGCGCCAGGGCGGACACGACTGCGGTGGATTTTTTCATTGCAGGGCCGTCCCTGTATGACGTTCCGATGCGATGCGCCGGTATTCGACGAAATCGTAAGCGTAGCCGTTCTCGGCCGGCTGCGGCGCGCGGGACTGCTCGCGCCACTGGCCGGCAGGCAGGTCCGGAAAGAAGGCGTCGCCCGGCACCTCGGCCTGGATCTCGGTGGCCACGATGCGGTCGGCGTGCGCCAGGGCTTGTTCGTAGATCTGCGCGCCGCCGATCACGAAGACCTCGGGCGCATCGCCGGCCAGCCGCAGCGCCGCCGCCAGGTCGGGCGCCAGTTCGGCCCCTTCGGCGCGGTAGCGCGGGTTGCGGCTGATGACGATGTTGCGCCGGCCGGGCAGCGGGCGGCCCAGCGACTCCCACGTCTTGCGGCCCATGATGATGGGCGCGCCGGTGGTCGTGCGCTTGAAGTGCGCCAGGTCGCCCGGCAGCCGCCAGGGCAGGGCATTGTCGCGGCCGATGGCGCGGTTGCGGGCATAGGCCACCACCAGGGTCAGGCAGGGGGGGGTCATACCGCCACCGCCGCCTTGATGTGCGGATGGCATTGGTAGTTCTCGATGGCGAAGTCCTCGTAGCGGTAGTCGAAGATGGACTCGGGCTTGCGCAGGATCCTGAGGGTGGGGTAGGGATAGGGTTCGCGCGAGAGCTGCAGCGCCACCTGTTCGGTGTGGTTGCTGTAGATGTGGCAGTCGCCGCCGGTCCAGACGAACTCGCCCGGGGCCAGGCCGCATTGCTGGGCCACCATGTGGGTGAGCAGGGCGTAGCTGGCGATGTTGAACGGCACGCCCAGGAAGACGTCGGCGCTGCGCTGGTACAGCTGGCACGACAGGCGGCCTTCGGCCACGTAGAACTGGAAGAACGCGTGGCAGGGCGGCAGCGCCATCTTCGAGAGCTCGCCCACGTTCCAGGCCGAGACGATCAGGCGGCGCGAGTCGGGGTTGGCCTTGATCTGCGCGATGACCTGCGCGATCTGGTCGATGTGCCGGCCGTCGGGCGTGGGCCAGGAGCGCCATTGCACGCCATAGACCGGGCCCAGGTCGCCGTCGGGCGCGGCCCATTCGTCCCAGATGGTCACGCCCTGCTCCTGCAGCCAGCGCACGTTGCCGTCGCCGCGCAGGAACCACAGCAGTTCGATGAAGATGCTTTTGGTGTGCAGTTTCTTGGTGGTCACCAGGGGAAAGCCCTGGGCCAGGTCAAAGCGCATCTGGTAGCCGAACACCGAGCGCGTGCCGGTGCCGGTCCGGTCCGTCTTGAGCACGCCATGTTCGTGGACGTGGCGCATGAAGTCTTCGTATTGCCGCATGGAGTTTCCTGCCGCGCGCGCCGGGCCCGGCCGCGCGCCTTGTCTGGGTGGTTCGGCCCCGGCTAGCGCGAGGCGGCCGGCTGCCCGGCGTTTTCGGCCTGTTCGGCGGTATCGACCAGCTCGACCGACCAGCTCAGCTCGGCGGTCTTGCCCAGCATGGCCGAGGCCGAGCAGTACTTGTCGTGCGAAAGGGCGACGGCGCGCTCGACCGCCGCGCGCGGCAGCTTGCTGCCGGTGACGGTGAAGGCGAAGTGGATGCGGGTGAACACCTTGGGATCGGTGTCCGCGCGCTCGGCCTGTAGCGTGACGCTGCAGCCGCTGACCGCGTGGCGCCCGCGCTTGAGTATCAGCACCACGTCGTAGGCCGCGCAGCCGCCGGTGCCGGCCAGCAGCATCTCCATGGGCCGCGGCGCCAGGTTGTTGCCGCCGCCTTCGGGGGCGCCGTCCATCGCGGTCACGTGGCCGCTGCCGGTGCGCGCCACGAACAGCATGCCGGAGGGGCCGCCCCAATCTATCGTGCATTCCATGCCGTTTTCCTGTCCTGAAAGAGTAGAAAGCATCATAACCGTCCGGCGCGCGGGCGGCGTCGCGCGGCGCTGTCGCTACAATGAGGGGGCGCTGGCGTGGGCCAGCGCGGGGATCGTTCCCAAGGAGTCCGCCCGCATGAATGCCGCCTCGCGTCCCGTACCCGCTTTCCATCGCCGCCCCGGGCGGCTCGATCCGCTGATCGCCGAGCTCGACCGCGCGCTGCAGGTGCTGACCGGCGTGGCCACGGCCAGCCGTCCCAACCCGGCCGGGCCCCGCCCGGCGCAGCCGGCGGCCGGGCTGGACGCCGGCCAGCGCCGGCATGCCGCGGGGCTGATGCGCGTGAACCATGTGGGCGAGGTTTGCGCCCAGGCGCTGTATCGCGGCCAGGCGGCGGTCTGCAAGGACGCGGCGGCGCGCCGCCTGTTCGAGCAGGCCGCGCGCGAAGAGGTGGACCATCTCGCCTGGTGCGCGCAGCGCATCCAGGAGCTGGGCAGCCGCCCCAGCCTGCTCAACCCGCTGTGGTATGCCGGTTCCTTCGGCCTGGGCCTGGCCGCGGGGCTGGCCGGCCCGGCCCGCAACCTGGGTTTCATGGCCGAGACCGAGCGCCAGGTCGAGCAGCACCTGGACGGGCACCTGAAGTCGCTGCCCGAGCAGGACGAGCGCTCGCGCCGCATCGTCCAGCAGATGAAGCAGGACGAAAGCGAGCACCGCCAGAAGGCAGAGGACGGCGGCGGCGTGCGCCTGCCCGCGCCCGTGCGCGGCGCGATGCGGCTGATGTCCAAGGTCATGACGGTCACCGCCTACCGGCTGTGACGGGCCGCGCCATTGCCTGGCCGAGCCGCCGGCAGGGCGCCCGCCAGGCCAGAGGGTTAACCCTGTCCCGGCTGCGCGCGGCGGGGCAAGTCCCGGGCTCCTAATAACTCATGGTTATAAACAAACGCCGGTTTTCCGCAGTGCACAAAAACAACAGATGCTTGGAAAACGACGCTTGCACATTTTTTTCTTGCATCGCACAAAAAACTCGTCTACCATTCACACATCGGATGTCGATTTGCAGACGGCGCGGTGGAAACCCCGGCTGCTTCGGTGATAGCCCTAAGCGGGTTAACCCTCGACATGCCACGGTTGTCTCCTCCACCCTCCTCCTTTGGTGGATTTGGCCCGAGATCGTCAGATCTCGGGCCTTTTTTTTCGTTCTTTCGGATCCTTTGTCCCGGTCGGGCACTCTAAAATGCGCAGTGCGCACCCGTGCGCCGGCCCGCGCACGCCCCGCCCGGCGGGGCCGTTACGTTCTGTGGGCGGGTCTTGCAATTGCACATTGGGCCCATACAGAGGGCTTACACCTGGGTCGGATAATGTGCGACCTGTGATATTGCCAAACTTTCCAAAGGTAATTGAGTGACCTGGTTCTCCATTTGCGTGGTCGCGTTCATGGTAGGCGGCTTGATCGTCGCTTCCGAGCGCTGGCATGGCGCATTGACGGGCGATACCGACCTGAACAAGCCGCAGGCCTTCCATTCGCGCTCCACGCCGCGCGTGGGCGGGCTGGCCGTGCTGGCGGGCACGCTGGCCGGGCTGCTGGTGCTGGGCCCGAGCAACATGACGCTGACCTGGCTGTGGCCGGCCCTGTTCGTGGCGGCCATGCCGGTGTTCGTGGCGGGCCTGCTCGAGGACATCACCAAGGACATCGGCGCGGGCAAGCGCCTTCTGGCCGCCTTCCTGTCGGCGGCGATCGCCTGGTGGCTGCTGGGCGGGGTCTCGCGCGTGGGATTCGCCTGGGCCGACGTCATCCTGGCCTATTGGCCGGTCTCGCTGCTCTTTACCGTGGTGGCGGTGGGCGGCTGCACCCACGCGCTGAACATCGTCGACGGCATGAACGGCCTGGCCGGCATGGTGGCCACGCTGATGGCCATCTCGCTGAGCCTGGTGGCCCTGCAGGTGGGCGACACGCCCATCTTCCTGATCTCGGCGGCGCTGGCTTCGGCCACGCTGGGCTTCCTGGTCTGGAATTTTCCCTTCGGCCGGGTATTCCTGGGCGACGGGGGGGCCTATTTCCTGGGCTTCATGCTGGCCGAGCTGGCGGTGCTGCTGGTCGTGCGCAATCCGTCGGTCTCGCCCTTCTATGCCCTGGCAGTGCTGTTCTATCCGGTTTTCGAGACGCTGTTCTCCATCTGGCGCCGCCGCTTCAAGCGCGGCGTGCCGGTGGACCAGCCCGATGCCCTGCACCTGCACCAGCTGGTGTTCCGCCGCCTGGTGCGCGTGACCTTCAGCCGCCGCAGCCGGCACGCGGTGCCGGCCCTGTGCAATGCCATGGCTTCGCCCTATCTTTGGGTGTTGACGCTGATCGGCCTGGTGCCGGCCACCATTTTCTGGGACAACGCCGTGGCCCTGTGCATCAGCCTGGCGGTGTTCGCCGCGGTGTACATCTGGCTGTATTCCAGGCTGGTGTCCTGGCGCCGGCCGGGGTGGCTGCTGCTGCCCTCGGTCCTGCGGTCGGACTAGCGCCGCGGCAGGCCGCCGGGCGCGGGCGGGCGGCCCGCCGGCCCGGCATGACGTGATTCCGTCCTGGTATTTACAATGCCGCTCAGGCGCGGCAAGGGAGATTCATTTTGCGTATCGACGATATCAAGCTGGCTGTCGTGGGACTGGGCTACGTGGGCCTGCCCCTGGCGGTGGAGTTCGGCAAGAAGCGGTCCGTGATCGGTTTCGATATCAACGCCCGGCGCATCGCCGAGCTGCGCGGCGGGCACGACCACACCATGGAGGTGGAGGACGAAGAGCTGGCCCAGGCCAAGCACCTGAGCTTTACCGACGAGCGCGAGAAGCTGCGCGAGGCCAACGTCTACATCGTCACGGTGCCCACGCCCATCGATGCGCACAAGCAGCCCGACCTGACGCCGCTGATCAAGGCCAGCGAGACCATCGGCAGCGTGCTCAAGCGCGGCGACATCGTCATCTACGAATCGACCGTCTATCCCGGTGCCACCGAGGAAGACTGCGTGCCGGTGCTCGAGCGCGTCTCGGGCCTGAAGTTCAACCACGACTTCTATGCCGGCTACAGCCCCGAGCGCATCAACCCCGGCGACAAGGAGCACCGCGTCAGCACCATCAAGAAGGTGACCTCCGGCTCCACGCCCGAGGTGGCCGAGCTGATCGACCAGCTCTACCAGCAGATCATCACCGCCGGCACGCACAAGGCCTCGTGCATCCGGGTGGCCGAGGCCGCCAAGGTCATCGAGAACACCCAGCGCGACGTGAACATCGCGCTGATCAACGAGCTGGCGCTGATCTTCAACAAGATGGGCATCGATACCGAGGACGTGCTCAAGGCCGCCGGCACCAAATGGAACTTCCTGCCTTTCCGGCCGGGCCTGGTGGGCGGGCACTGCATCGGCGTGGACCCCTACTACCTGACGCACAAGGCCCAGTCCATCGGCTATCACCCCGAGATCATCCTGGCCGGGCGCCGCCTGAACGACTCCATGGGCAGCTACGTGGTCTCGCAGCTGGTCAAGACCATGACCAAGCGCCGCATCCACGTGCAGGGCGCGCGCGTGCTGGTGATGGGCCTGACCTTCAAGGAAAACTGCCCCGACCTGCGCAACACCCGCGTGGTGGACATCGTGCAGGAACTGGGCGAATACAGCGTGGACGTGGACGTCTACGATCCCTGGGTCGAGCCCGAGGAGGCCGTGGCCGAATACGGCATCACGCCGATCGAGACGCCCAGCAAGGGCCACTACGACGGCATCGTGCTGGCCGTGGCGCACCGCGAGTTCGTGCACATGGGCGCCGACGCCATCCGCGCGCTGGGCAAGCCGCAGCACGTGCTGTACGACCTGAAGTACGTGCTGCCCTCGCACGATTCCGACCTGCGTCTTTAAGGAACACGATGAGCCGTTACCAGCAAACCCTCGACGTTCTGCGCCAACAGCCCCGCACCTGGCTGGTGACGGGCTGCGCCGGCTTCATCGGGTCGAACCTGCTCGAAACCCTGCTCAAGCTCGACCAGCGCGTGGTCGGGCTGGACAACTTCGCCACCGGACACCAGCGCAACCTGGACGAGGTGCGCGGCCTGGTGACGGCCGAGCAGTGGGCGCGCCTGCGCTTCATCGAGGGCGACATCCGCAAGCTGGACGACTGCCGCCAGGCGGCGCAGGGCGTGGACCACGTGCTGCACCAGGCGGCGCTGGGTTCGGTGCCGCGTTCGCTGAACGACCCCATCACGACCAACGAAGTCAACATCTCTGGTTTCCTGAACGTGCTGGTGGCCGCGCGCGACGCGCAGGTCAAGTCCTTCGTGTATGCGGCCTCCAGCTCCACCTACGGCGATCATCCGGGGCTGCCCAAGGTCGAGGACCGCATCGGCAAGCCGCTCTCGCCCTACGCGGTCACCAAGTACGTCAACGAACTCTACGCCGACGTGTTCGCGCGCTCCTACGGTTTCAAGAGCGTGGGCCTGCGCTATTTCAACGTGTTCGGCAAGCGCCAGGATCCGGAGGGCGCCTATGCCGCGGTCATTCCCAAGTGGGTCGCGGCGATGATCCGCAACGAGGACGTGGCGGTCAACGGCGACGGCGAGACCAGCCGCGATTTCTGCTTCGTCGAAAACGCCGTGCAGGCCAACCTGCTGGCCGCGCTGGCCGAGGGCCAGGCGCAGGACCAGGTCTACAACGTGGCCGTGAGCGGACGCACCACGCTGAACCAGCTGTTCGAATTCCTGGTGCAGACCCTGGGCAGGATAGGCGTGCAGTACGACAAGCGGCCGGTCTACCGCGACTTCCGGCCCGGCGATGTGCGCCATTCGCAGGCCGACATCAGCAAGGGCGCGAGCCTGCTGGGCTATGCGCCCACGCACACCATCGTGCAGGGCCTCGAAGAGGCCATGCCCTGGTACGTGCAGTTCCTGCGCTGAAACGAGGCCGCCGCGCTTGACGCCCCGCCTGCGCTCCACGACCACGGGCGCGGCCGCCGCCGGCCGCTCCCAAGGAAGGGCTGAATGAAAGCCTTGCGCCAGCGCCTGGCCCGCCTGCATCCGGACCACCGCCGCATCGCCTCGGGGGCGTTCCGGGTCGCCATCTTCCTGGTGCTGGGCAAGGCGGCCGGCGCCTTCAAGGAAATGGCCGTGGCCTACCGCTACGGCGTCAGCGACGCGGTCGATGCCTACCAGTTCACGCTGACCATGGCGACCTGGCTGCCGGTGACCGCGGTCAGCGTGCTGTCGGTGGTGCTGATACCGGTGCTGGTGCGCGTGAACCGCAGCGCCGAGGCGGACCGGGCCCGTTTCGTGGGCGAGCTGCAGATGCTGGCCCTGGTGCTCGCGCTGGCCCTGGGGGCGCTGACCTGGCTGGCCTGGCCGCTGGTGCTGCAGGTGGTGGGCAGCGGGCTGTCCGAGAACGTGCAGGCCATGTCGCGCCAGCTGCTGTGGGCCTTCGCGCCGGTGGCCGCCTTCACGCTGCTGGCCGGCATCAGCGCGGCGCGCCTGCGCGCGCGCGAGCGCCATGTGAATACGCTGCTTGACAGCGTGCCGGCGGTGGCGGTGCTGGCCTGGGTGATGCTGGCCTTCAATGCCCAGGGCGTGGGGCCGCTGCTGTGGGGCACGCTGGTGGGCTTTGCCGTGCAGGCCGCCTGGCTGGCCTGGCTGGCCGCGCGCGCCGACGGCGCATGGGGCCGGCCGCTGTGGGGCATGCGTTCGGCGCACTGGCCCGAGGTCATGAAGGCGGCCGGGGTCATGCTGATCGGCCAGGTGGCCATGAGCTTCGTGGGCCCCATCGACCAGTACACCGCGGCCAACCTGGGCCAGAACGCCAATGCCACGCTGGGCTATGCCGCGCGGCTGCTCTCGCTGCTGCTGGGCATCGGGGCGGTGTCGGTGGGCCGGGCCGCGCTGCCCGTGCTGGCCGACGTGCAAAGCCGCGGCGAGGTGCATCGCGCCCGCGCCATGGCGCTGAAGTGGTCGGCCCTGATGGTCCTGGCCGGCGCCGGCGCGGTGGCGGTGGGCTGGGTGCTGGCCCCTTGGGGCGTGGCCTTCCTGTTCGAGCGCGGCGCCTTCACCGCCCAGGATACCCAGGCCGTGGCCGGCGTGCTGCGCTGGGGCATGCTGCAATTGCCTTTCTACTTCGGCGTGCTGGTGCTGGTGCAGCTGCTGGCCAGCCAGAACCGCTACCGCATCATGGCGCTGATCGCCGTGGCCAATTTTGGCCTGAAGGCCGTGCTCAACCCGGTGCTGGCGCCCCTCATGGGCACCGCGGGCATCATGCTGGCAACCAGCCTGATGTACCTGCTGTCCTATGTCTGCTATGTGTTCGCCGCGCTGCGCCCGCCGCCGGCGGCCGCCGTTTCCAAGGGAGAGTCCGCATGAGCGCAGATCCTATCGCCGCGGCGGCGCAGGGGCTGCCGCAACGCATCCTGATCCTTATCCACTCGCTGCACGGCGGCGGCGCCGAGCGCGTGGCCGCAGACCTGAGCGCGCAATGGGCCCGGGCCGGCGCCGAGGTCACGCTGGTGACGCTGGCCGGGGCCGACAAGGATGTCTACGCGCTGCACCCGGACGTGCGGCGGGTGGCGCTGGGCATGGCCGGCGACAGCGGCGGCGGGATGCGCGGCCTGCTGGCCAACCTGCGCCGGGTGCGGGCCTTGCGGCTGCGCATCGTGGCCAGCCGGGCGCAAGTGGTGCTGGGCATGATGACCACGGCATCGGTGCTGGCCGTGCTGGCCGCGCGCGGGCTGCCGGTGCGGGTGATCGCCACCGAGCATACCCATCCGCCCTCGCAGTCGCTGTCCCGGCTGTGGCGCCAACTGCGCCGCTATGCCTATCCGCGCGCCCACCGGGTGGTGGCGCTGACCCGCGATACCGCGCGCTGGATCGAGACGCACGTGCCCGGTTCGCGCCTGGCGGTGATTCCCAATCCCGTGCACTGGCCCTTGCAGCACGAGCCGCCGGTGGTGGCGCCGCCGCCGGCCGGCCCGCGCATCCTGCTGGCGGTGGGCCGGCTGCACCGGGACAAGGGCTTTGACATGCTGCTGCAGGCCTATGCGCGCATCGCCGCACGTTTTCCGGACTGGCACCTGGTCATCCTGGGCGAGGGCGCCGAGCGGGCCGCGCTGGCCGCGCAGATCGCGCGGCTGGGCCTGGACGGGCGCGTCAGCCTGCCCGGGCGCGTGGGCAACATGGACCAATGGTATGCGCGCGCCGACCTTTACGTGCTCAGCTCGCGCGTCGAAGGCCTGTCCAATACCCTGCTCGAAGCCATGGCCAGCGGGCTGGCCGCCGTGGCCTTCGATTGCGAGACCGGCCCGCGCGAGATCGTGCGCGATGGCGTGGACGGCGTGCTGGTGCGTCCGGCCGCCGACGAACAGGCCCTGGCGCAGGCGCTGGCCGGGGTGATGGGCGACGAGGGCCGCCGCGCGGCCCTGGCCGCCCAGGCCGTGCAGGTGCGCGAGCGCTTCTCGGTCGAGCGCGTATTGGGGCTGTGGCGCCAGGTGCTGGCCGGCGGCCCCGCAACGGCGCGCGTGCCCGCCGGCGGCGGCGCGTCCCCTTCCGACAGCTAGATCAGGAAAGCCATCATGTGCGGAATCGTTGGAATCTGGGGCGCCATGCCCGACAAGCGGCGATATGTCGAGTCCGGCTGCACGCGCATGCGCCACCGCGGGCCCGACTCGAACGGCTACTGGGAGGACGAGGCCGCCGAGCTGGCCTTCGGCCACGTGCGCCTGGCCATCCAGGATCTTTCGCCGGCCGGCCACCAGCCCATGATCTCGGCCTGCGGGCGCTACGTGCTGGTGCTCAACGGCGAGATCTACAACCACCTGGAGCTGCGCGAGCGCCTGGCCGCCGCCAGCCTGGCGCCGGACTGGCGCGGCCATTCGGATACCGAGACCCTGCTGGCCTGCTTTGCCGGCCTGGGAGTGCAGGCCACCTTGCAGGCGACGGTGGGCATGTTCGCGCTGGCGCTGTGGGACCGCGCCACCCAGAAGCTGGTGCTGGCGCGCGACCGCATGGGCGAGAAGCCGCTGTACTACGGCTATGCCCAGGGCGCGCTGGTGTTCGGCTCGGAACTGAAGGCGCTGGCCGGCGTGCCCGGCTTCGGCGCGCGCATCGACCGGCGCGCGCTGACGCTGCTGATGCGCCACAACTACATTCCCGCGCCCTGGTGCATCTACGAGGGCATCGCCAAGCTCATGCCCGGCACCTGGATCGAAGTGCTGCCCGGCGACATGCGCCGGCGCGACATGCCCGAGCCGCGCGCCTATTGGTCGGTGCGCGAGGCGGCCCACAATGCGCGCCAGACGCCGCTGCGCTTTGCCTCGGACGAGCAGGCCGTGGACGGGCTCGAGGCGGTGCTGTCCAAGGCGGTGGCCGGCCAGATGCTGTCGGACGTGAGCCTGGGCGCCTTCCTGTCCGGCGGCATCGATTCGTCCACCATCGTGGCGCTGATGCAGGCGCAAAGCAGCCAGCCGGTGCGCACCTTCGCCATCGGCTTTCACGAGAAGGGCTACAACGAGGCCGAGCATGCCAAGGCGGTGGCGCGCCACCTGGGCACGGACCACACCGAACTGTACGTGACCGCGCAGGACGCCCTGGCCGTGGTGCCGGGGCTGGCCGATATCTACGACGAGCCCTTTGCCGACTCCTCGCAGATTCCCACCACGCTGGTGGCGCGCATGGCGCGCCGCGACGTGACCGTGGCGCTGTCGGGCGACGGCGGCGACGAGCTGTTCGGGGGCTACCAGCGCTATTTCCGCGTCAAGAACTGGTGGGACAAGTGCTCGCGCGTGCCCGTGCCGCTGCGCGTGCCGCTGGGCATGATGCTGTCCGGCACCGCGCGCCTGCCCGGCAAGGGCGACTGGCGCGGCAAGGTGGGCAAGATGGGCGAGCTGCTGCAGTCGCGCAGCAAGCCCGAGTTCTACCGGCATTTCGTGTCCTACTGGCTCGACCCGGCCAGCGCGGTGGTCGATGGCGGCGAGCCGGACACGCCGTTTTCCGCGCCCTTCCAGGGCAGCACCTACGACGCCATGATGGAGCTGGACGCGGCCACCTACCTGCCCGACGACATCCTGGTCAAGGTGGACAGGGCCGCCATGTCGGTCAGCCTGGAAACCCGCGTGCCCATGCTGGACCACCGGGTCTACGAGTTCGCCTGGAGCCTGCCGCTGTCCTTCAAGATCCGGCGCGGCCAGGGCAAGTGGGTGCTGCGCCAGCTCTTGTATCGCCACGTGCCGCAGGCGCTGGTCGACCGTCCCAAGAAGGGCTTCGGCGTGCCGCTGGCGGCGTGGCTGCGCGGGCCGCTGCGCGATTGGGCCCACGCGCTGCTGGACGAATCGCGGCTGCGCCAGCAGGGCCTGTTCCAGCCCGAGCCCATCCTGCGCAAATGGCGCGAGCACGCCTCGGGTCATCGCGACTGGAGCACCCATCTGTGGGGCGTGCTGATGACGCAGGCCTGGCTGGACCGCTATCGCGCCGATGCCAAGGAGCCATGAAACACAGCGGGCCGTTGCGGGCGGCCCGCGCAAGAAGGAAACACGATGAAGATCCTCATGCTGGTCAGCTCGATGCACGCGGGCGGCGCCGAGCGCGTGGCCGCCACCCTGGTCAACGCCTGGGCCGAACGCGGCGACGAGGTCACGCTGCTGCCCACCTATTCGGACAAGGGTTCCTGCTTTTATCCGGTCTCGGACGACGTGGCGCTGGTCTGGCTGGCCGACCTGGCCCGGGTGCGGGGCGGCGGGCCGGCGGCCGCGGCGCGGCGCCTGCTGGCGCTGCGCCGCTACATCGCGCAGGCCAGGCCCGACGTGGTGGTGTCCTTCCTGACCAACGTCAACGTCGCGGCCATCCTTGCCACGCGCGGGCTCGGGATTCCGGTGATCGCCTGCGAGCGCACCAATCCAGCCGCCGGCGCCGGCGTGGGCGCCTTGCTGGGCGCGGCGCGGCGCCTGGCCTACCCCCTGGCCGAACTGGTCACGGTGCAGGCCCAGGCCACCGTGGCGCCGTTTCGCCAGATGGTGCCGGGCCTGCGGGCCATGGCGGTGATCCCCAATCCCCTGCCGCCCGAGCTGGCGGCCGCGCCGGTGGCAGCACGGCTGCCGGCAGTGGACGAGCGCCGGCGGCTGATGGCCATGGGCCGGCTGGTCCCGAGCAAGCAGTTCGACCTGCTGATCGATGTCTACGCGCAGCTGGCGCCCGCGCATCCGCGCTGGGATCTGTGCATCTGGGGGGAGGGGCCGGACCGCGACGCCTTGCAGGCGCGCATCGACGGCCTGGGCCTGGCCGGGCGCATCACGCTGGCCGGGCGCACCGAAACGCCCTGGCAGGCGCTGGCCGAAGGCGATGCCTTCGTGCTGACCTCGGCCCTGGAGGGATTTCCCAATGTGCTGCTCGAGGCCATGGCGCTGGGCCTGCCTTGCGCGGCCTTCGACTGCCCCAGCGGCCCGCGCGAAATGAGCCGCGACGGCCAGGATGCGCTGCTGGTGCCCAATGGCGACCGCCAGGCGCTGCGCCAGGCGCTGGAGCGGCTGATGGGCGATGCGGCCTTGCGCGTGGCGCTGGCCGAACAGGGTGCGCGCTCGGTGCGCGAGCGCTATGCCCTGCCTGCCGTGCTGCGGCAGTGGGACGCGTTGTTCGCGCAGGTCGGCGCCGCGCCCGCCAACTCCAAGCAGGAGACGACCCATGACTGAGGCCGACCGCCAGCGCTTGCGGGTATTGCACGTCATTACCGGACTGGGGCAGGGCGGCGCCGAGGCCGTGCTGCTGCGCCTGGTGCTGGGCGCGCCCGATCCTTCCCTGCATACCGTGGTCTCGCTGACCGACGAGGGCGTGCACGGCGAGCGGCTGCGCGCCGCCGGGGCGCAGGTGCTGGCCCTGGACATGCCGCGCGGGCGGCTGACCCTGCCGGGTTTCCTGGCCTTGCGCCGGCGCATCCGCAAGGACAGGCCCGACGTGGTGCAGACCTGGATGTACCACGCCGACCTGGTGGGCGGGCTGGCCGCCCGCATGGCTGGCGTGCGGGCCATCGCCTGGGGGGTGCGCAACTCGGGCGCCCACCTGGAAAAAAGCAGCTTCTCGGCCCGCATGGTGCTGCGCCTTTGCGCGCGGCTGTCCGGTTGGCTGCCGGCCGCCATCGTCTATTGCGCCGAGCAGGCACGGGTGCGCCACGAGGCCCTGGGCTACGCGCCGGACAAGTCGGTCCTGATCCAGAACGGCTACGACCTGTCGCGCTTCGC
Organism: Orrella sp. JC864; assembly: GCF_037026685.1. Taxonomy (NCBI): domain Bacteria; kingdom Pseudomonadati; phylum Pseudomonadota; class Betaproteobacteria; order Burkholderiales; family Alcaligenaceae; genus Orrella; species Orrella sp. JC864. The sequence goes on from NZ_JBANET010000012.1 coordinate 32,962, forward strand.
GCCCGATCCGGCCGCGCGCGAGCGGCTGCGCCAGCGCTGGGGCCTGGCGCCGGCAACGGTGCTGCTGGGCTGCGTGGCCCGCTGGGATCCGCTCAAGGACCATGACAACCTGCTGGGCGCGCTGGCCGCGCTCAAGGCGCAGGGCCAGGCGCGCGACCTGCGCTGCGTGCTGGTGGGCCGCGGCATGGACCAGGCCAATACCGCCCTGGTCGGCCGCATCCGCGCCCTGGACCTGCAGGACGTGCTGATCCTGGCCGGTCCCAGCGACGACGTGCCGGGCGTGATGAACGCGCTGGACGTGCACGTGCTGTCCAGCCGCGCCGAGGGCTTTCCGAACGTGGTGGCCGAGGCCATGGCCTGCGGCACCCCTTGCGTGGCCACCGACGTGGGCGACGCGGCGGCCATCGTGGGCGAGACGGGCTGGGTGGTGCCGCCCGAAGACAGCCGGGCGCTGGCCGGCGGCATCCAGGCCGCGCTGGCCGCCCTGGCCGAGCGCGGCAGGCAGGCTCTGGGCGCGGCCGCGCGTGAGCGCGTGCAGCAGCGCTACGGCCTGCCGGTGATGCTGGCGGCCTATACGGACGTGTGGCGGCGCCTGGCCCGGCGCGATCCGCTGCGGGCCGGGCGCGCGCCCGAGCGCCTGCTGTTCGTGGTCAACAACCCGGCCTTCTTCCTCTCGCACCGCCTGCCGCTGGCGCTGGGCGCGCAGGCCGCGGGCTTCCAGGTGCACGTGGCCACCATGGACGGCGATACCGTGCCCGTCATTCGCAGCCACGGCATGGCGCATCACGTGCTGCCGCTCTCGCGCAGCGGCAGCAACCCCTTGCAGGAGCTGCGTTCGCTATGGGCCATGTGGCGGCTGATGCGGCGCCTGCGTCCCCGCGTGGCGCACCTGGTGACGATCAAGCCCGTGCTCTACGGCGGCATCGCCGCGCGCCTGGCCGGCGTGCACGGCATGGTGGCCGCGATCTCGGGCCTGGGCTTCGTGTTCATGCGCAAGAAGGAGGGCGTGGATCTCTTGCGCACCGTGGTCGTGGCCTTGTACCGCCTGGCGCTGGGGCACCGCAACAGCCGCGTGATCTTCCAGAACGCGGCCGACCGCGACACGCTGCTGGCGCTGGGCGTGGTGCGCGCCGGCCAGGTGGTGCTGGTCCGCGGGGCGGGGGTGGACCTGGCCGAGTTTCCGGCCACGCCCGAGCCGCCCGCGCCGCCAGTCAAGGTGCTGATGGTGGGCCGGCTGCTGCGCGACAAGGGCGTGCACGAATACGTCCAGGCGGCGCGGCTGTCGGCGCAGCGCGGCGCGCCCGTGCAGTGGCTGCTGGCCGGCAGCCCCGACCCGGGCAATCCGGCCTCGGTCACCGACGAGCAGGTGCGCCAATGGCAGGCCGAGGGCCACGTGCAGTTCCTGGGCGAGCGGCGCGACATCGCGCAGCTGTACGCCCAGTCGCATATCGCGGCGCTGCCTTCCTACCGCGAGGGGCTGCCGCGTTCGCTGATCGAGGCGGCCGCCTGCGCGCGCGCGGTGGTGACCACCGACGTGCCGGGCTGCCGCGACGCCATCGAACCGGGCCGCACCGGCTTGCTGGTGCCGGTGCGCGATGGCCAGGCGCTGGCCGACGCGGTGCTGCGGCTGGCCGACGATGCGCCGCTGCGCCGGGGGATGGGGCAGGCCGGGCGGGAGCTGGCCGAACGGGCGTTCGATATCCGGCATGTGGTCGAGGTGCACCTGGAGGTGTATCGGATGCTGGCGGATTATCGGTGAGCGTGGCTGCTTGTCGTTGAGGCCGGTTTGGGTTTGGGCTTGGGCTTGGGTTTGGACCGCTTGCCTGACGGCCTTCGGGGCCGGTAGGGGCGTCGGGCTCATGCTGTCGCGTGCGGCGCGGTTGCGCCGCGCCCGCGACAGAAATCGCCCGCCACCCCCACCGGCCCCGAAGGCCTCCTTGGTCGTATGTCTGGTCTACCGCTGGCGGCTTGGCCGTTCTTGCCTGCTAGCGTCGCGGCCCCTCATTGAAGAAGATATTGTGGTGCCGCTCAAGCGGGTCGCCCAGGCTCCCCTTCTTTCGCTTTCGACCGCGGTATGCGATGGCAGGGGCGTTCGGGCAAGCCCGAAGATTTCAGGGGCCAACGACATCGGCTGGCGTGGCGATGGTTCGAGGCCCCGGGCCACAACGCCGCATACCGCCACGCCTTCAATGGCCCGTTCGCCCCTGAAATCTTCGTCCCAGCCCAGTGCCCCTACTCCTCAATTTCCGCGGTCGAAAGCGAAAGAAGGGGAGCCTGGGCGACCCGCTTGATCGGCACCGCAAGATCTTTCTCTTTCCAGATGAGGCGGCAGCGGAATGCAAGAACGACTCCAGTCGCAGCGTCGAGCCATCCCACGACTCCACAGATAACCCGCTTAAAGGATACCCCCCTCAAACAAAACAGCCGCTCAGAACGGCAGCTTCGCCCCCGGCGCATGCGCCAATATCTGCTGCCGGAACGCCTCCTGGATCCGCCCCAGCGCCGCCTCGCTGTCGGCCTCGAAGCGCAGCACCACCACCGGCGTGGTGTTGGAGGGCCGGGCCAGGCCGAAGCCGTCGGGGTATTCGGCCCGCACGCCGTCCAGCGTATGCACGGCCGTGGCGCCGTCGAACTTGCCGTCGCGCTGCAGGGCCTCGATCAGCGTGAACGGTTCGCCTTCTTTCATCGGCAGCTTCAGTTCGGGCGTGGAGATGCCCTTGGGCAAGGCTTCCAGTTCGGCCGAAGGGTCGGCCGTGCGCGAGACGATCTCCAGCAGGCGCGCGCCCGTGTACAGGCCGTCGTCAAAGCCGAACCAGCGTTCCTTGAAGAAGATGTGGCCGCTCATCTCGCCGGCCAGCGGCGCGCCGGTTTCCTTGAGCTTGGCCTTGACCAGCGAATGGCCCGTGCGCCACATCAGCGGCTGGCCGCCGGCGGCCTGGACCTCGGTGGCCACGTGGCGGCTGCACTTGACGTCGTAGATGATCTGCGCGCCGGGGCAGCGGGTGAGCACGTCGCGCGCCAGCAGGATGAGCTGGCGGTCCGGCCAGATGATCTCGCCGGACTTGGTGACCACGCCCAGCCGGTCGCCGTCGCCGTCGAAGGCCAGGCCCAGCTCGTTGTCGGTGGTGCGCAGGCATTCGATCAGGTCCTGCAGGTTGTGCGGGTCGGCCGGATCGGGATGGTGGTTGGGGAACTGGCCGTCCACCTCGCAGTACAGCTCGGTGACTTCGCAGCCCAGGGCGCGGAACAGCGCCGGGGCGACCGCGCCGGCCACGCCGTTGCCGCAGTCGATGGCGATCTTCATGGGCCGGGCCAGCTTGACGTCCGAGGCGATGCGGTCGATGTACTGGCGCACCAGTTCGCGCACCTGGCGCGTGCCGGCCGGGCCGTCGTAGGCGGGCGTCACCAGCATGGCCGGGCGCAGGCCCGTGATGGCATCGCCGTACAGCGTGGCGCCGCCCAGCATCATCTTGAAGCCGTTGTAGTCGGGCGGGTTGTGGCTGCCCGTCACGGCCACGCCCGAGCCGGTCTCCAGCACGTGGGCGGCGTAGTACACCAGCGGCGTGGGCACCTGGCCGATGTCCAGGGTGTCGATGCCCACGGCGTTCAGTCCTTCCTGCAGCGCCAGGGCAAGGGATTCGCTGCTTTCGCGGCCGTCGCGGCCCACCACCAGGGTGTCCACGCCGAGGGCGCGCGCCTGCAGGCCCAGGGAGTGGCCCAGCGCGCGGGCGAACCCCGGGTTGAGCTGGTCGGGCACCGTGCCGCGGATGTCGTAGGCCTTGAAGGCGGACTGAGGGAAGGCGTTCTGCGTGTTCACGTCGTTTCCTGCGGGGTTGAAAGGCAGCGGCAATTATCCCCGATACGGATGCCAGGGCAGGGATTCCGGCGCGGCGACATGGTTGCAAATCCTGACAAGGCCTGACAGGGCGGACGGCGGCGCTGGGGCCCCGGGGAGCGTCCTGCCCAGGCACCCGGGCGGTGCGGCGCAGGCGCTAGCCCAGGGATGCGTGCATCAATGCGGTGCCGGCCGCTGGCCCGCCCGCAGGCGGCGGGCCGGGCGCCAGCCCGCGTGAATGCGGCGCAGGGGCCCATGGCCCGGCATGGCACGGGAATTGCTTCGACACGGCTTGTATACAACCAGGTATCCAAACGCGGACCGCGCCGGCGCGCTGGCCGCGGGCGGCCGATGCAGCAAGGCAGGCCGGCCTGTGTCGGCTCCGTTTTCCTTTCTATGGAGTGATGTCATGCAACGCAGAACCGTGCTCAAACAATTCGCCCTGGCCGGCGCCATGCTGGCGGTCTCGGCGGCCTGGCTGCCCGGCGCCCATGCCCAGGAGACCATCAAGGTCGGCATCCTGCATTCGCTCTCGGGCACCATGGCGATTTCCGAGACCTCGCTCAAGGACGTGGCGCTGATGACCATCGAGGAGATCAACGCCAATGGCGGGGTCCTGGGCAGGAAGCTGGAGCCTGTGGTGGTCGACCCGGCCTCGGACTGGCCGATGTTCGCCGACAAGGCCCGCGAGCTGCTCAGCCAGCACAAGGTGGCGGCGGTGTTCGGCTGCTGGACCTCGGTGTCGCGCAAGTCGGTGCTGCCCGTCTTCAAGGAGCTCAACGGCCTGCTGTTCTATCCGGTGCAGTACGAAGGCGAGGAACTGGAGCGCAACGTCTTCTACACGGGCGCGGCCCCCAACCAGCAGGCCATTCCGGCCGTCGAGTACCTGATGAGCGAGGACGGCGGCCAGGCCAGGCGCTTCGTGCTGCTGGGCACCGACTACGTCTATCCGCGCACCACCAACCGCATCCTGCGCGCCTTCCTGCATTCCAAGGGCGTCAAGGACGAGGACATCGAGGAAATCTACACCCCGTTCGGCCATGCCGACTACCAGACCATCGTGGCCAACATCAAACGCTTCGCCGCGGGCGGCAGGACGGCGGTGGTGTCGACCATCAACGGCGATTCGAACGTGCCGTTCTACCGCGAGCTGGGCAATGCCGGCCTGAAGGCCACCGACGTGCCGGTGGTGGCCTTCTCGGTCGGCGAGGAAGAGCTGCGCGGCGTGGACACCAAGCCGCTGGTCGGCCACCTGGCCGCCTGGAACTACTTCCAGAGCATCAAGAACCCCGTGAACGACGCCTTCATCGAGAAGTGGCGCGCCTACGCCAAGGCCAGGAACCTGCCCAACGCCGGCACGGTGGTTACCAACGACCCGATGGAGGCCACCTACATCGGCATCCACATGTGGAAGCAGGCGGTCGAGCAGGCCGGAACCACCGACGTGGACAAGGTGATCGAGGCGGTGGGCGGCCAGACCTTCGAGGCGCCCAGCGGCTTCACGGTGCAGATGGACAAGACCAACCACCACCTGCACAAGCCGGTGTACATCGGCGAGATCCGCGGCGATGGCCAGTTCAACGTCGTCTGGAAGACCGACGGGCCGATCCGCGCGCAGCCCTGGAGCCCGTTCATCCCGGGCAACGAAGGCAAGCAGAACCTGTAAGCGGAGCGTCCCGCCATGCGTCCATCGTTCACCTGCGCGCTGCGCCGGCTGCTGCTTGCGCTGGCGTTGCTGGCCGCCGCCCTGGCGGGCCCGGCCCGGGCCGTCCAGGCCGGCCCGCCAGGCGCCGAGCCTGCCGGGCCGGACCTGCAAGCAGGGCCCGCCGCCGCGCTCGATCCGGCCGTCGTGGCGGGGCTGGCCGGTGACAACAACGCCAAGCTTGCGGCCATCGCCGCCCTGGGCGAGTCGCCGGACCCGCGCGCGGCCAAGATGCTGGAGGCCCTGAACGAAGGCACGCTGATGATGACGGCGCAAGGGCGGGCGCTGCTTGCGCTGCCCGGCGGGCAGGCCGCCGATCCGCTGACGGGACAATCGCTGGCCATGCCCGGCCAGGCCGACGCGGTCATGCTCAATAACCGGCTGCGCCGCGCGATCGAGAACGCGCTGGCCGCCTCGAGGCTGTTCTCGGAAAGCGCGCCGGTGCGGCTGGCGGCCGCGCGCGGCATGCAGCGCGAAGCCAACCCCGAGCGCCTGCCGCTGATCGAGCGGGCGCTGGCCAAGGAGCGCCATCCCGAGGTGCGCGCCGCGCTGGAGGTGGCGCAATCGGTGCTGGACCTGGAGCATGCGGATCCGGCGCGCCGCGCCCAGGCGGCCACGCGCCTGGGCCAGACGCGCAACACGGCCTTTCGCGGCATGCTGGCGGCCATCGCCGAAGCGGACGCGTCCGGCGATCATGCCGAGGCCGACGAGTCGGTGCGCCAGGCCGCGGCGGCGGCGGTGCGCGCCATCGACCGGCATGCCCGCCTGGCGCAATGGGGCGGCCACCTGTTCTTCGGCCTGAGCCTGGGCAGCGTGCTGCTGCTGGCCGCGCTGGGCCTGGCCATCACCTTCGGCCTGATGGGCGTGATCAACATGGCCCACGGCGAACTGCTGATGATCGGCGCCTATGTCACCTTCGTGGTGCAGACGCTGTTTCGCCAGTATGCGCCGGCGTGGGTGGACTGGTACGTGCTGGCGGCGCTGCCGGCGGCCTTCGCGGTCGCGGCCCTGGTGGGCATGGTGCTCGAGCGCACCGTGATCCGCTGGCTGTACGGCCGCCCGCTGGAGACCCTGCTGGCCACCTGGGGCATCAGCCTGATCCTGATGCAGGGCGTGCGCAGCCTGTTCGGCGCGCAGAACGTCGAGGTCGGCAATCCTTCCTGGATGTCGGGCAGCCTGCGGGTGATGGACGGGCTGGTGCTCAGCACCAACCGCATCGTCATCATCGTCTTCGCCATGCTGGTGGTGGCCCTGGTATGGCTGCTGCTGAACCGCACGAGGCTGGGGCTGTTCGTGCGCGCCATCACGCAGAACCGCCGCATGGCCGACTGCGTGGGCGTGCCCACCGGGCGCGTGGACATGCTGGCCTTCGGGCTGGGCTCGGGCATCGCCGGCCTGGCCGGCGTGGCGCTTTCGCAGCTGGGCAACGTCGGGCCGGACATGGGGCGCGTGTACCTGATCGATTCCTTCATGGTCGTGGTCCTGGGCGGCGTGGGCCAGCTGGCCGGCACCGTGATCGCCGCCCTGGGCCTGGGGGCCTTCAGCAAGTTTCTCGAACCCTATGCGGGCGCGGTGCTCGCCAAGATCACGGTGCTGGTGCTGATCGTGCTGTTCGTGCAAAAGCGCCCGCAGGGCCTGTTCGCCCCGCGCGGAAGGAGTGTGGAATGAATCCCCAGGCCCTGCTCGCCGGCGCCCGCCGGCCGCTGTTCACGCCGCGGGCCTGGCTGGCGCTGCTGGCCGCCACGGCGGCGCTGGCGCTGCTGCCCGTGCTCAACCTGTACTTCGCACCGGGCCATCCCTTGCATGTCTCGGCCTACGCCATCTCGCTGGGCGGCAAGTTCATGTGCTATGCGCTGGCCGCGCTGGCGCTGGACCTGGTGTGGGGCTATGCGGGCATCCTGTCGCTGGGCCACGGGCTGTTCTTCGCGCTGGGCGGCTATGCCCACGGCATGTACCTGATGCGCGCCGGGCGCGGCGACGCGTTGCCCGGGTTCATGAGTTTCCTGGGCTGGCAGGAATTGCCGTGGTACTGGTCCTTCACCGAGCATTTCGCCTATGCCTGGCTGCTGGTGGTGCTGGCCCCGGGCCTGCTGGCCTTCGTGTTCGGCTACTTCGCCTTCCGCTCGCGCATCACGGGCGTATATTTTTCCATCATCACGCAGGCCTTGACCTTCGCGGCCATGCTGCTGTTCTTTCGCAACGAGACGGGCTTCGGCGGCAACAACGGCTTTACCGATTTCCGCGAGATCCTGGGCCTGAGCGTGACGGCGCCGGGCACCCGCGCGCTGCTGTACTGGGCGACGCTGCTGGCGCTGGCCGGCGCCCTGGTGCTGGCGCGGGCAGTCACCCAATCGAAGCTGGGCCGGGTGCTGACCGCGGTGCGCGACTCGGAAAGCCGGCTGCGCTTTCTCGGCTACGAGCCGCTGGGCTTCAAGCTGTTCGTCTGGACGCTGTCGGCGGCCCTGTGCGGCGTGGCCGGGGCGCTGTACGTGCCGCAGGTGGGCATTATCAATCCCAGCGAGATGTCGCCGGCCAATTCCATCGAGATGGTGGTCTGGGTGGCCACCGGCGGGCGCGGCACGCTGGTGGGGCCGATCGTGGGCGCGGGCGCGGTCAACGGCCTGAAGACCTGGTTCACCAGCGCCTTGCCGGAATACTGGCTGTACGCGCTGGGCCTGATCTTCGTGCTGACCACGCTGTTCCTGCCGCAAGGCATCGTCGGGCTGGCGCGCCGGCTGGTGGCGGCCTGGGGCGGCAAGGCGGAGACAGTCCAATGAGCCAGACGCAACGCAAGCCCGAGACGCCCGGGGACGGCCCCGCCGGCGAGGCCATGGCCGGACGCGTGGCCGTCCCGGGGGTCGATACCACGCATGGCGCCATCCTTTACCTGGACGAGGTGACGGTCAGCTTCGACGGCTTCAAGGCCCTGAACCGCCTGAGCCTGGACGTGGGCGTGGGCGAACTGCGCTGCATCATCGGCCCGAACGGCGCGGGCAAGACCACCATGATGGACGTGATCACGGGCAAGACCCGCCCTTCGTCCGGCACGGTGTTCTTCGGCCAGAACATCGACCTGAGCCGGCTGGCCGAGTCGCAGATCGCCGATGCGGGCATCGGGCGCAAGTTCCAGCGGCCCACGGTGTTCGAGAACCACACCGTGTTCGAGAACCTGGAGCTGGCCATGAAGGCCGACAAGCGGGTGCGGCCCACGCTGTTCTCGCGCCTGTCGGGCGAGCAGGCCGACGCCATCGGGCAGACCCTGGCGTTGATCAGGCTGCAGGACCACGCCTGGCGCCAGGCCGGCCTGTTGTCGCACGGCCAGAAGCAGTGGCTGGAGATCGGCATGCTGCTGATGCAGCAGCCCTTGCTGCTGTTGCTGGACGAGCCGGTGGCCGGCATGACCGATGCCGAGACCGAGCGCACCGGCGAGCTGCTCAACGAGCTGCGCGGCAAGCACTCGCTGGTGGTGGTCGAGCACGACATGGATTTCGTCGCCAGCATCGCGGGGCAGGGCAAGGTGACGGTGCTGCACGAGGGCTCGGTGCTGGCCGAGGGCAGCATGGCGCAGGTGCAGGCCGATCCGCGCGTCATCGAAGTCTATCTGGGCCGTTAGGAGCGGGCATGCTGCAAGTCAAGGACATCGACCAGTACTACGGCGGCAGCCATACGCTGCGCGCAGTCTCGCTTGCGGTCGAACCCGGGCAGTGCCTGGCGCTGCTGGGCCGCAACGGCGTGGGCAAGACCACGCTGCTCAAGTGCCTGATGGGCGTGCTGCCGGTGGCGCGCGGCAGCGTCAGTTTCGAGGGCCGCGACATCACCGGCCTGGCCCCGCACCAGCGCGCGGCCCTGGGCATGGCCTACGTGCCCCAAGGGCGCGACATCTTCGCGCGCCTGACGGTCGAGGAGAACCTCCTGATGGGCATGGCGGCGCGGCCGGGCCGGGCTGGCAAGCGCATCGACGAGGACATCTACACGCTCTTTCCGGTGCTGCGCACCATGCTGCGCCGGCGCGGCGGCGACCTGTCCGGCGGGCAGCAGCAGCAGCTGGCCATCGCCCGAGCCCTGGTGGCGCAGCCCAGGCTGATCATCCTGGACGAGCCCACCGAGGGCATCCAGCCTTCGATCATCAAGGACATCGGCCGGGTCATCCGCATGCTGCGCGAACGCGGCGACATTGCCATCCTGCTGTGCGAGCAGTATTTCGATTTCGCCCGCGAACTGGCCGACAGCTTCGTGGTGCTCTCGCGCGGCGAGGTGGTGGCCAGCGGCGGGCAGGCCGAGATAGGCAGCGAGGCGGTGCGCCGGCATCTATCGGTCTAGGCGCGCCCGGCGCCCGCGAAGCGCCGGGCGCCGTCCCGCAGCGGCAAGGTGGAAGGCCCGGGCTGTCCCCGGTAGAATCGCCAATCCAGCGCGATGTGGCTGCTTGGCCGATTTCTCCAGGGATACAGTCGATAGCGAAGAGGCGCCACGCCCTGCCAACCCTGAACCCTCTTTGAGGAACAATGCCCGTCACCGACTCCAAACCGGAAAGCCAGCAAGTCGATCCCGCCAAGCTGCTCGCTTACCGGGTGCTGACCTTCAGCCAACGCTTGTACCGCGGCATTGAAATCGTCCTGCAGAACGAACTGGGCTTGTCCGTACGCCAGTGGCGCATCCTGCTGTTCCTGGCCAGCTACGGTTCGCGTTCCCTGCAAGAGATCGCGGCGTTCTGGCGCTACGACAAGAGCCAGGTCAGCCGGGCCGTCTCCGAGCTCGTCGAAAAAGGGCTGGCGGTCACCGAACGCGCCGAGCAGGATGTGCGCCGCGTCATGGTCGGCCTGACCGCCCAAGGGTGGCGCACATACGAGCAGGGGCTGCCATTGAGCCTAGCCAGGCAGGAGAAACTGACCAGTTGCCTGACCCGCAGCCAGCTCAAGGAGTTCGAGCGCACGCTGGAACTGCTGACCCGCCAGGCCGACGCCATGCTGGACCAGGCCGAAGAGGGCAGGCAGGCGCCGGCCGCGGGCAAGGGCAAACGCAAGGCGGGCCCCCGGATGCAGGCGGGGCATTGACCTGGCCGTGCCGCGGCCGCCCGGCCAGCGGCTGGCCGGCGCCGGCTATTCCAGCGTGATGTTCAGTTCCTTGATCAAGTCGCCGGTCTTCTTCAGGTCGGCCTGGATGTATTCCTGGGCCTGCGCATGCCCGCCGGGGATCACCGTCGCGCCCAGGGCGCGCACCTTGGCCAGGAACTCGGGGTCCTGCTTCATCTGCATGACGGCATTGCCGTAGGTTTCGACCACGGATGCCGGCACTGCGCTGTGGGCCAGCGCGCCGAACCAGCCTGCGATATCGAAGCCGGGAAAGCCGCTTTCCTCCAGCGTGGGGATGTCGGGAAACATTTCCGAACGCTGCCTGGTCGTGATGGCCAGCGGCTTTAAGGTGCCGGCCTTGATCTGGCTGGCAATCGCCACGATATTGTCGAATGCCACCGGCACCCGGCCGGTGGCCACGTCGGCGATCTGCGCCGCGCTGCCTTTGTACGGGACGAACACCATGTCCACCGCGGCCATCTTCCTGAACAGCGCCGCCGAGATATGCTGCGCCGAGCCGATGCTGGTTACGCCCACCGTGCTCTTGTCGGGATGCTGCTTGAGGTATTGGACCAGCTCTTTCGGCGTGGAAACGGGCAGCGAGGGCGCTACCACCAGCACATAGGGCGTCGTGGCGACGAGCCCGACACCGGTGAAATCCTTCTCGGTATCGAAGGGCAGGTCTTTCAGCAGGAACGGGTTGGCGGTGAAGCCGCTGGCGGTAAACAGCAGGGTGTTGCCGTCGGGCGGCGCCTTGGCCACGATGGCGGCCGCCAGCGAGGTCGCGGCGCCGGGCCGGCTTTCCACGATGACGTTCCTGCCCAGGCGCTTGTCCCATTCGTTGGCCAGCAGGCGGGCCAGGGCATCGGTCGTCCCGCCCGTGCCCTGGCCGTGGATCAGGTGCACCGCCTGGGCGGGCTGCGCGCTGCCCAGGGACGCGTGCAGGCAGACGAGCGTCCCGAACAATATGCGCGCCAGGTTTCCTTGAAGCTTGATCATTTTTTACCCCTTGATAGTTGCCTGTTTCGGCGTGTTTTGACTGACTGGAACTGCTTGGAACGGCTTTACTGGTTCATCGTGGCGTACACCACTTGCCCGCCTACGATGGTCATCACGGCTTCGATGTCCTTGATCTGCTCTTGCGGGCATGAAAGCGGATCGGCCGTCAGGACGGCCAGGTCGGCCAGCTTGCCGGGCTCGAGCGAGCCTTTTCTCGTCTCTTCCCAGGTCAGCAGCGGGCCGTTGGCGGTAATGCACCGCAAGGCTTGCTCGCGCGTGATCTGCTGCGCCTCGCATACCGCCGCGCCGCTGGCCCGGGACTGGCGGCTGACGGCATGCCAGAGGGGATGGAAAAGCGAAACGGGCACATTGTCCGAGGCCAGGACCACCGGCACGCCGGCATCGAGCAGCGAACGCAAGGGCACGATGTCCTGCTCGCCCTCGGGCCCGAGTCTGGCCTGCAGCAGGTGGCCTTCCTTGAAAAGGTAGCGGTTCGTATGCGTGGTGACGATCAGCTCCATTTCCCGGATCATCTCGATCTCGCGCCGGGTGAGCGTGGAAATGTGGCTCAGTACCCAACGCTGGCCGTTCAGCGGGATCTCCTTGTGGACGGCATAAAAAAGCTCCAGCATGTTGGGCCAGATCGCCACCACCTGGATCCGTTGGCGCGCGCAGGCCTTGAGCAGCTCGAGCGCCTTCTCGCGCGAGCGGGCCGTGTCATAGTTGAATCCCGCCCACCCCGTACTGGGATAGGCCTGCGCGCGGATGTCGTTGGCAGGATCCGGGCCCATGTCCACGAACATGCCCGCCATGCGCAGGTACTCGTCGCCCAGGCCGGGCCCGCCCAGCCAGCCGCACCAGGCTTCCACGAACGCGTCGATGTCGGGCACCGGCGCGCTTTTCCAGTTGGGGCTGAGCACCAGGGCCACGCGCATGCTCAACCGGCCCTGGGCATGCATCTCCTTGTAGGACTTGACCACCTCCGTGGCCACGCCGTGGCCTTCGAACACGCTGGTGGTGCCATATCGGTGATAGGCCCGCAATGCGCTGGGCACGGAGTTCGTGCGGGACTGGACCTGGAACCGGCTGGGCTCGCGGAAGAAGGCCAGTTCCACGATGGGCATCATGGTGTCTTCCCGGAAAATGCCGGTGGGTTCGCCGTGTTCGTCCTTCTCTATCTCGACCAGCGGCGAAGGCGCGGGCGTGTTCCGGTCTATCCCCGCCAGCTGCAGCGCGCGCGTGTTGGCGATCGAGACCAAGGGTGTGGTGTGGCGCCAATACCCCCAGATGGGCCGGATATAGACGGGGTGGTCCGGCGCGACGGCGTCCAGGTCATGCCGGTTGGGAAAACGTTTTTCCGCCAGCGCCTCGGGCATGCCCGCATACGCGGGCGGATCGCCGATGGGCATGGTGACGATCCATTGCCCGGCGGGCGTTTGCGCAACCTGTTGCGCGATGCTGCGCTGGATGTCCGCGATGCTTCGCACCGTGCCCAGCGAGGGAAAGATCTCCTTCAGGCCCTCGCGGTCCAGGTGCGCATGGCCATCGTGCAGCCCCGGCACCACGGTCCTGCCCTGCAGGTCGATCTTCCGGCAGGCCGGCGCGGCCAGCGCGAGGATGTCCTCGTCGCTGCCTACGGCCACGATGGTGTCGCCGCTGATGGCCAGCGCCTGCGCCACGCGCGAGGCCGCGTCCATGGTGATGATCTTGCCGCCGTACAGGATGGTGTCCGGCGCCGTGCCCCGTGCGGCGGGCTTCATGACAGGCCCCGCACCGTCGCGTCGCGCCGGTGGTCGGCCGCGCCGACGAGCGTGCCGTCTTCCTCGAGCGCGATGCCCTTGACCGAGCCGAAGTAGGGCGAGCCCGGCTCGCCGGCTTTCATGGGTTCTCCCAGCGCCTGGACCCCGCGCACCACCTGCTCGGGCATCGTATGCTCGAACAGCGAATGGCCGGCCAGGTCCATCGTCCAGCGCGGCGCCTGGATGGCCTGCGCCAGCGTAGCGCCTTCCTCGAACATGGCCTGCATGACCTGCGCCAGCGTCAGGGTCTGGCCCGGCCCGCCCGGCGTGGTTACGGCATAGCGCAGGCGGCCGTCCCTGAACACCATGGCGGGGCAGAGCGTGTGCGCCGGATACTTGTTGGGGCCGACCTCGTTCGGATGGCCGGGCTCCATGGTGAAGCCGAACAGGCGGTTGTTCAGCAGCACCCCGGTTTCGGCATCGCTCACGCCGCTGCCAAAGACCAGGAATACGCTCTGGATGATGGTGACGGCATTGCCCTGGTGGTCGGCCACGCTGATGACCGCCGTGCCGCCCAGGTTGCCGGGCTTGCCGCCCATGGCCGTCCTGAGCCGTCGCGCGCCCTCGGGCCCGAGCAGCAATCGGGCCGGCTCCGTGCCATAGCGCGGGTCGGGGTCCGCTACAGCGCGTGCGCCGACCTGGAAGGCCGCCTGGGCGGCCCGTATCAGTTTCGTGATCCGGGCCGGCGCATCCAGCCCTTTCCCGCCTTTGTCCTGCGAGGCCTCCAGCGCCATCAGCTGCAGCAGCAGGTACAGGCCGTAGGAGTTGGGCGGCATGGTGCGAACGACATGGCCGGCGTAGCCGGTTTCTATGGGCTCGACCCATTCGGGCGCATAGGCGCGCAGGTCCGATTCGCGGATCAGTCCGCCCGCCGCCTGGCAGGCGCGCGCCACGCTCGCGCCGATCGCGCCCTGGTAGAAACTGGCGCCGCCCTCGCGGGCAATGGCCTGCAGGGTCTGCGCCGCTTGCGGCTGCCGCAGCGTCTGGCCTGCGAGCAGGGGAACGCCGTCGGGCAGGAACAGCGTCCTGCTGTCTTCGTTCAGCATGTGCCGGTGCAGCGCCGAGGCCTTGGCCAGTACGGGCGAAACCCCGAAGCCGTCGTGCGCCAGGCCAATGGCCGGGCCCAGCAGCTCGGCCCAGGGCAGGCGGCCGTAGCGGTCGTGCAGGGCCTGCCAGCCGGCAATCATGCCGGGCACATTGCAGCTGAGCGGGCCGCGTTCCTGCAGGCCGTCGGGAAAGCTGCTTCTTTGGGCCAGCGCGGGTGACCTGCCCGAGGCGTTCAGTCCGAGCGTCTTGCCGGACGCGGCATCATGGACCAGCACGAAGGCGTCGCCGCCCAGGCCGCAAGCGTGGGGCAGCACGACGGACAGGACCGCCGCGCCCGCAAGGGCCGCATCCGCGATGGAGCCGCCCCGCTCCAGGACGGCAATGGCGGCCTGGGTGGCCTTGTCGTGGCCGGATACCACCATGGCCCGTTTGCCGGTGGCGTGCTTCGAATGATTCATGGCTGTGATTGCGCTTGTCATGCCGGCGCGCCCGGCTGGGCGGCGTCCAGGAGTTCATCGGAGTAGGCGAAGATGCCCGGAATGCCGCCGGTGTGCAGGAACACGACCGTATCGCCCTTGCGGAAGTCTCCTTCCCGGACGCGCCCGACCAGGCCGGCAAAAGCCTTGCCGGTATAGACCGGGTCGAGCAGGATGCCTTCGGTGGCGGCGGCCAGGGACAGGGCTTGTCTCGTGGTGTCGTGCATCAGGCCATATCCGCGGCCGATGTAGCGGTCATCCACCTTGGGCACCCGCATCCGGCCCGTCAGCGGCGTATCGAGCAGGGCGGCGGCGTCGGCCAGGACATTGGAGACGAGCGTGTGCAGCTGCTGTGCCGGATGCAGGACGCTGACCCCCAGGATGGGAAACTCGGCGCCGTGGACCAGCGCGCCGAGCAGCAGGCCCGCCTGGGTGCCGCCGCTGCCGCTCGCATGCACCAGGTAGTCGATGTCCACGCCCTGCTCGCGCGCCTGGTCCATGATTTCCTCGATACAGGCCACATGGCCCATCGCCCCGAGCGCATCGGTCCCGCCGAACGGAATGACCCAGGGCTTGCGCCCCTGCGCGGCCAGCTCGCCTTTCAGGCGCTCGCAATAGGCCAGGGGATCGTCCTCGCCCGGCAGCACGTGCAGCTGCGCGCCGAACAGGGTGTCGAGCACCAGGTTGCCGCCGGCCTCGTAGTGCGGCCCGGTGCGCGGCACCTTGCGGTTCAGGATGAGGTGGCATTTCATGCCGAAGCGCGCCGCTGCCGCCGCCGTCAGCCGGGCGTGGTTCGACTGCAGGGCGCCGAAGGTGATCAGCGTATCGCAGCCCTGCTCGATGGCCGGCGGCAGCAGGAACTCCAGCTTGCGCAGTTTGTTGCCGCCCCCGCCCAGCGCGCCCATGTCGTCCCGCTTGATATAGAGGTTGATGCCGCCCAGGGCCGCGCCCAGGCGCTCCAGCCGGATGAAGGGTGTCCTGTCGAGTAGCGGTACGCGGGCGAGCGCGCGGTATTTCTGCTGGAGCATGGTGTACGCCTGGATCGGTTCGGAAAGCGGGCCGCATGGCCGAGGATGCACTCATGGTAAGCCATAACAGTTGCTATAGCAACAGTATGCCGGCAGTCGTGAACGAAGCCATCACGGCGACGCCGGCCCGGCAAGCGCGGGGCCGGCGCCGGCCTTTACTGCACAGTCACCGCGATGGGCTGGGACACGATGCGGTAGCTGCGTCCATTGCCCATGTCATGGGTGTGCACCGCCAGCACCACGGCGCTGCCCGGGCCACTGAAGCTCAGCTGCCCGTCCGCCGCCAGCGCATGCGGCGCGCTGGCCTGCACCAGCACGAACCGGTCGGCCTGCACCGTCTGGCTGCTGCCGTCCTGGCGCAGCAGCTGCACCGGCAGCGATAGCGGGCCGGCCGCGGCGCTGGCCTGGGCCGGCGCGCGCAGCTGCGCGGCATAGCCGCTGAACCACTGGGCGTAGTCGGTGGTCAGCCCGTGCGTGCCGGCCTGGTAGTGCTGCCGCGCCACGTCCTCGTCCCGGTAGGTCCAGGGCCAGAAGGTAGTGCCGCGATGCTTGGCCGCCTCCAGGATGGCCGGCGTCAGGTTGTTGTAGCTGGGGTTGAAGGTCGAGGACATGGCCTGCGTGTGCGTCAGGATCTGGCGCACGATGCGCGAAGGGTCGGCGCCGGCGGGCACGGCGCTCAGAAAGCCGGCGGACACTTCGGGCATGGCCTGCCGGGCGCGCGCCAGCTGGTCCTGCAGGAAGGAGATGAAGATCACCTGGTCCTGCACGCCGTGCGCCTGGATCAGTTCGCGCAGCGGCTCGATGATGGCCGGGTTGCCGGTCTTGATCTCGACGAACTGCGTCACCGGCTTGTCCTTGAACTCGGCGAAGTACTGTGCCAGTGTCGGCACCTTGTAGCCGTTGTTGATCGTGGACAGGGCCTGGATCTGCGCCAGCGTCATCGATTCGATCTGGCCCGTGCCGTCGGTGGTGCGGTCCACGGTGGCATCGTGCATCACCACCACGTGGCCGTCGGCGCTCAGGTAGATGTCGGACTCGATGGCGTCGGCGCCCAGTTCATAGGCCCGAATCGCGCCTTCGAGCGTGTTCTCGTCCAGCAGCGAGGGCACGCCGCGGTGGCCCACCACCAGCGGCTTGCGCAGCAGCGTGCCCTCGGGCAGGCGCGCCAGCAGCTCGGCGTAGGTCTGCACCTGCTCGGTCACGATGCCGTTCACGCCGCTGGTCAGCACCGCCGCCGCGTGCGCGGCCGAGCGGTCATGGTCCACCGCGCCGGCCCAGACCGTGATCAGCATGCGCTGCAGGTAGGCCACGCTGTCGCGGTCCAGCAGCGCCGGCGGCACGATGGCGATCTTGCTGCCCGAACGGTTGGTCGCCTGTACGATGGACAGCAGATCGGCGCGCGAGCCGCCCAGGTCGGCGCCGGTGAAATCCAGGGCGGTGCGCAGCCGCGGCAGCGTCTGGCGGGCCAGTGCCAGCAGCTGCGCATTGTCCGAGACCAGCGTGATATCGATCAGGTTGCGCGCCTGGGCCAGCGGCGCCAGGGCCTGGACGGTGGCCGCATCGGCGATGCGCAGCACCGGGATGGCGTGGCCGGGCCGGTCCAGGAATTCGGCCAGCGTGCCGGCGCTCTCGCCGCTCAGGCTATGCAGGTTCAGGCCGGCGTCCAGGTTCATGAGCAGGTTGCCGGCGCCCTGCGCGGTGGCCGGATCGCTGCGGTAGCCGCCCACCAGCGTGGGCGCGAGCGCCGCGCCCGTCTGCGGCTCGGGAGCCTCGTACATGTCGCCCAGGCTGGGCAGGGGTTCGAGCTGCTCCTTGACGGTCACATGGTCCACCCGCAGGACCGCGCCGGCCGTCTGCAGACCCAGGCCGCCGGCCAGGTGCGTCTCGCTCAGCTCGGCGTCGTGCAGCAGCTGGCCGTCCAGGTATTGCCGCGCGCGCGTGCCGTGCACGACCAGCGTGGCCGTGTAGGTCTTGGCCGGATCGATCGCCTCGCCGAACGCGGCGGTATAGGGCACGGTCCAGGCGCCGTTCTCGCGCCAGGCCAGCTCCGTGCCGTTGCCGGCGGCGGCGTTCTGGCGCACGGCCATCTGGTAGTAGGGTTCCAGGTTGGCGGCCGACGGCGAGGTGCGGTACATGATGCTGCCCCACCGGCCGTCGTTGTTGGCCGACAGGATGGTGAAGGTCACATCCACGCGGTAGTTCCCGTGCCGGGCCAGCGTATCTGGCAGCGCTACGGCGGTGCCCGCGGTGTTGTGGTAGGTGCCGTCGATGATCAGGCTGCCGTCGCGCACCGATACCGTCTGCACCAGGCCGCTGACCTGGCGCCAGCCCTGGGGCAATGAGGCGCCGTCGAAGCTTTCGTCCAGCAAGGTGGCCGGCTCGGGCGCGGGCGGCTCGGGCGCGGGGCTGCCGGGTTCGGACGGCTGCTGCGGCGACGGGGAGTCCTCGTGGTCGTCGTCGGAGGAAGAGCAGGCAGCCAGCATCAGGGCAAGGCTGGCCGCCAGGGTAAGGCATAAGGATCGGAGCTTCACGGATCGGCCTGTCTCGGGTGGAAAAGCAGGAACCTTATGGGGCCATTGTTAAGGCTCTGTTGCCGTCAACATCCTGTAACGTTATGGCGGCGGGCTGGCGCGCGGCAGGAGCCGCGGACCGCAGGGGCGAGCCGCGCCCGCCTCTAAAATAGCCCGGTTCCCTGGGAGACGTACCGCCATGTTCCTGACCGCCTTGAAAGACCTGCTTGGCGCCCAGCACGTGCTGGCCGGCAGCGATGCTGACCCCTACCTGGTCGATTGGCGCGGGCGTTATACCGGCCGTGCCCTGGCGGTGGCGCGCCCGGCCGATGCGCGGCAGGTGGCGCAGGTGGTTGCCCTGTGCGCGCGGCACGGCGTGCCGATCGTCCCGCAGGGCGGCAATACCGGGCTGTGCGGCGGCGGCATTCCCGACGCCAGCGGGGCGGCGCTGGTGCTGTCGCTGCGGCGGCTGGACCGCATCCGCGAGATCGACACGGCCAACGACACCATCACCGTCGAGGCCGGCTGCGTGCTGCAGGCGGTGCAGGACGCGGCCCGCCAGGCCGGCCGGCTGTTTCCCCTGAGCCTGGCGGCCGAAGGCTCGTGCACGGTGGGCGGCAACCTGGCCACCAATGCCGGCGGCACGCAGGTGCTGCGCTACGGCAACACGCGCGAACTGGCGCTGGGCCTGGAGGTGGTCACGCCCCAGGGCGAGCTGTGGCAGGGCCTGCGCGGCCTGCGCAAGGACAACACCGGCTATTGCCTGCGCGACCTGTACATCGGCAGCGAAGGCACGCTGGGCGTCATTACCGCCGCCACCTTCAGGCTTTATCCGCTGCCGGTGGCGCAATCGACCGCGCTGCTGGCCCTGCCCGGGCTGGACGAGGCGGTGCAGGTGCTGGCCCACGCGCGCGCGGGCTTTGCCGCGGCGCTGACCGGCTTCGAGCTGATGGCCGCGGACGTGCTGGCGCAGGTCAGCGCCTGCTTTCCCGAACAGCGGCTTCCGTTTTCGGGCGCGCCCGCGCAAAGCCCCTGGTTCGCCTTGCTGGAGGTCTCGGACAGCGAAAGCCAGGCGCATGCGCGCGACCGTTTCGAGGCAGTGCTCGGCGGCGTCATCGAGGCCGGCCTGGCGGCCGACGTCGTCATCGCCCAAAGCGTGGAGCAGAGCCGGGCGCTGTGGCACCTGCGCGAAAGCATCCCGCTGGCCGAGGCCCGGACGGGCAAGAGCATCAAGCACGACGTATCGCTGCCGGCTTCGCGCATCGCCGATTTCGTCAAGACCACCAACGCGCTGCTGCAGCAGCGCTATCCGGGCGTGCGCAACGTGGTGTTCGGCCACTTGGGCGACGGCAACCTGCACTACAACGTGGCGCGTGCCCCGGGCCAGGACGAGGCGGCGCTGCTGGCCCTGCAGCCCGAGGTCTACCGCCTGGTGCACGACAGCGTGCATGCCCACGGCGGCTCGATCAGCGCCGAGCACGGCGTGGGCCAGCTCAAGCGCGACGAGTTGCCGCGCTACAAGGATCCGGTCGAGCTCGACCTGATGCGGCGCATCAAGCTGGCGTTGGATCCGCAAGGCATCATGAACCCGGGCAAGGTGCTGGCGCCGGCCGCGGGCCGGCCGGCGGCGGTGGCCCCGTGAGCCCGGCGGGCCGTCCCAAGGGCGAACCCCGGGGCGCGCAGCCCGAAGGCGGCCCGATGGGCGCCGGGGCCGCGCACGACCTGGACGCCCTGCGTCCGCGCGTGCTCATCGTCGAGGACGACGCCACCATCGCCAGCAACCTCTACAGCTACCTGGAGACGCGCGGGTTCGTGCCCGACGCGGCTTGCGACGGCCGTGCCGCCATCCAGATGCTGGAGGCGCAAAACTTCGACGTCATGGTGCTGGACGTGGGCCTGCCCGGGCGCGACGGCCATGCCGTGCTGCAGGTGCTGCGCAACGAGCTGGGCAGCGCGCTGCCGGTGCTGGTGCTGACTGCGCGCGACCAGCTGGAAGACAAGCTGGCCGGTTTCGCCCACGGGGCGGACGACTACCTGACCAAGCCCTTCGCCCTGGCCGAGGTCGAAGCCAGGCTGCGCGCGCTGGTGGCCCGGGCCCAGGGCACCGTGGTGGCCGCGGCGCGGCATTTCCACGGCCTGAGCTTCGACCCGCGCACGCGCGTGGTCACCGTGCATGGCAAGCCGGTGCACCTGACGCGCCGCTCCATCCAGATCATCGACATGCTGACGCGCGATGCCGGCAGCGTGGTCGAACGGGCCGACCTCGAGTCGGCGCTGTGGGGGGCCGAGCCGCCTTCCTCCGACGCCTTGCGCAGCCAGCTGCACCTGCTGCGCCGCGCCCTGGCCGACGCCGGCTTCGATGGCATCGAGACCGTGCACGGCACCGGCTGGCGCCTGGTGCCGCCCGGAGGCGCAAGATGAACGCCCCCGTGCGGCCGGCGCGCGGGCGCTCGACCGCGCTGACCCAGCGCGTGGTGTGGGCGCTGACAGGCACCGTGGCCTTGTTCGTGGCCATGCTGGTGCTGCTGGCCTACCTGACCTTCGACCAGATGGAGGATTCGCTGGTCAACGACATCCTGGCCACCGAAAGCGACAGGGTGGTGCAGCAGATCATCAAGGGCGACCTGGATTTCCAGGATGCCGGCCCGGTCGCGCTGGGCCAGACCATGAAGGTCTGGCGCGTGCGCGGCGAGGCCGACCGCCAGCAGCTGCCCGCCGTGCTGCGCGAACTCAAGCCCGGCATGCACCTGTACGAGGATGCCGGCATGGTCTGGCACGTGTCGGTGCGCCACGTGCCGGACGGGCTGGCGGTGATCTACTACGACGCCACCGAGAACGAGGCGCGCGTGGACGAGTTCGGGCTCATCGTCATGCTGCTGGGGCTGGCCTGCACGCTGGGCGCCTACCTGGTGGCGCGGCGGGTGGCGCGCCTGGCGGTCGGACCCATGCTGCGCCTGACCCACCAGCTGGCAAGCTGGGCGCCCGGCGCGCCGGACATGACGGTGGACCGCGACGACGAGGCCGGCCGGCTGGTCGAGGCCTTCAACCGGGTGCAGAACCGGCTCGAGCAGACGCTGGCGCGCGAGCGCGAATTCTCGGCCAATCTCAGCCACGAGATCCGCACGCCGCTGGCGGCCATGCGCTCGGACGTCGAGATCATGCTGCTCGATCCGCACCTGCCCGGGCAGGACCGGATGCGGCTCGAACGCACCTTGCGCGGCATAGACAGCGTGGTGGTGGCCTTGCAGGCGGCGCAGGCGCTGGCCCGCGAGGAGGCGGGCGCGGCCGAACCCGTGGCGCTGGCCGACTGCCTGCACGATGCCTGGGGCGCGCAGGCCGCGGCGGCCGAGCGCGCGGGCCTGCGGCTGGTGGACCGCGTGCCGCCGCACGTCGTGGTCGAACTGGACCGCTATGCCTTGCTGATGGTCCTGCGCAATCTCGTGCGCAACGCCATCGACCATGCCGCCCCGGCCACGCTCACCGTCGAGGCGGTGGACGGCGGGCTGGACTTTCGCGACAACGGGCCCGGGATCGCGCCGGGCGACCTGCCTTTCGTTTTCGAGCGCTACTACAGCGCGGCCCGGCGCGACGTGGGCAGCCAGGCCGAGCCCGGCGCGCTGCGCCGCGGCCTGGGGCTGGCCATCGCCAAGCGCGTGTGCGACGCCCAGGGCTGGCGCCTGGACGTGCAGGCCAGCAACGACGGCCCCGACCGCGGCACGCGCTTTCGCCTGCGCTTTGACGTTTATTCCACGCAGCCCTAGCTAACCTGCCTCCTTTCGTTCGCGGCCCGTGCGGTGCGGGCGTGTTTTTGACAAGGAGCCGCTTCATGGCGGATGGGTTCGCATGCGCACGCTGACCTTGCGCTTTCTGGCCGCAGGCCTGCTGTTGCTGTGCGCCTCGCGCCTGGCGCTGGTGATCTGGCAGTGGCCGCGGGTGGAGGCGGTGCAAGGGCTGTGGCCGGTGATGCTCGGCGGGCTGCGCATCGACGTGACCATGCTGTGCATGATCGCGGTGCTGCCGGCCGTGCTGTCGCCCTGGCTGGGCCATCTGGCCCTGCCCACGCGCCTGGCCGCCTGGTGGTTCCGCCTGGGATGGATGCTGCTGGTGCTGCTGGAGGTATCCACGCCGCAGTTCATCGTCGAGTACGACACCCGGCCCAACCGCCTGTACATCGAATACCTGACCAGTCCGCGCGAGGTGTCCTCCATGCTGTGGGAGGGCTACAAGGGCGTGCTGCTGGCCGCGCTGCTGGCGCTGCTGGCCGCGGCCTGGCTGGCCGGCAGGCTGTTTCCCACGCAGGTCCGCCAGGCCCGCCTGCGCCTGGCGTGGCGGCCGCTGCTGTCGCTGGCGGTGCTGGCGGCAATGGTGCTGGGCATACGCGGCACGCTGGCGCACCGGCCCATCAATCCCTCCACCGTGGCTTTCGGCAGCGACGCCATGGTCAATACCCTGGCGCTCAATTCGCTCTACGGGGTGTGCGATGCGCTCTATCGCCTGCAGGACGAGCGCGCCGCCCGCGTGAACTACGGCAAGCTGGCCCCCGGCGAGGCGCTGGCCGTGGTGCGCGAGGCGGCCGGGCTGCACGGCGCGCCGCTCGATCCGCAGATCCCGACGCTGCATGCGCAGCATGCCACCGTGCGGCGCGAACGGCCGTTGAACCTGGTCATCGTGCTGCAGGAGAGCCTGGGCGCGCAGTACGTGGGCAGCCTGGGCGGGGCGGGGCTCACGCCCGAGCTCGATGCGCTGAGCCGCCAGGGCTGGAGCTTCACGCGCGCCTACGCCACCGGCACGCGTTCGGTGCGCGGGCTGGAGGCCGTGACCACCGGCTTTCTGCCCACGCCGGCCGAGGCGGTGCTCAAGCTGCCGCGCGCGCAGGCCGGTTTTTTCACCCTGGCCGAGCTGCTGGGGCGGCAGGGCTACGTGTCGCGCTTCGTCTACGGCGGCGAAGCGCATTTCGACAATATGCGCGGCTTTTTCCTGGGCAACGGCTTTAACCAGGTCATCGACCGCAAGCGGTTCGGCAAGACCGTCTTCACGGGTTCCTGGGGCGCGTCGGACGAGGACATGTTCCGCGAGCTGGACGCGCTGCTGATGGCCGACCGCGATCCGCAGCAGGACAAGGGCTCGGGCGGGCGGCCCACCTTTACCCTGGCCTTCACCGTCAGCAACCATTCTCCCTACGAGTATCCGGCCGGGCGCATCGCCCCGCAGGGCGATCCGGCCACGGCGCACAACGCGGTGCGCTACGCCGATTGGGCCATGGGGCGCTTTTTTGCGCAGGCGCGCCAGCGGCCCTATTGGCAGGACACGCTGTTCCTGGTCGTGGCCGATCACGATTCGCGGGTGTTCGGCGCCAGCCTGGTGCCGGTGCGCCACTTCCAGATCCCCGCGGTCATCCTGGGCGCGGACGTGGCGCCGCGCCGCGACGACCGGCTGATCAGCCAGATCGACCTGGCGCCCACGCTGCTGTCGCTGATGGGCGTGGACAGCGTGCATCCCATGCCGGGCCATGACTTGACGCGCCAGGCCGCCGGCCGGGCCATCATGCAGTACGGCAACAACTACGGCTACCTGACCGAGTCGGGCCAGCTGGTGGTGCTGGAGCCGGACAAGCCGGCGCGCCAGTATCGCTACAGCGCGCCGCAGGACTACGTCGCGCAGCCGCCCGACCCGGCGCTGGTGCGCCAGGCGCTGGGGCATGCTCTGTGGCCGGTGCAGGCCTATCGCGAACAGCAGTACCGGCTGCCCGCCCTGGCCCCGGCCCGGCCCGCGGCCCTGGCCGGCGCCCCGGCGGCGGCGCCGCCGCGCTAGCGGCCCGTCCCGCCAGCCGCTCGCGCCGCGCGCCCGGTCGGAGCCGGGACAGGGCATCAGGGCATCAGGCCAGGGCGGGCAGCACCATGCCGGCGGCGCTGCCGAAGCCCAGCCGCCGGCGGCCCGGCGCCTCGCAATGCGCGGTCAGGATGACCTGGTCGCCGTCTTCCAGGAAGCTGCGGGTTTCGCCCCAGGGCAGCTGCACCGGCGTCTTGCCGCCCTGGCTCAGCTCCAGCAGCGAGCCGGCCTCGTGCGGCTCGGGCCCCGAGAGGGTGCCCGTGCCCAGCAGGTCGCCCGGCTGCAGGTTGCAGCCGTTGACGGTGTGGTGGGCGAGCAGCTGCGCCATGCTCCAGTAGGCATGGCGCAGGTTGCTGGCCGACAGTCGCGCCGGCACCAGACCGCGCTGGCGCGATTGCTCGGTCGAGAGCAGCACCTGCAGCCGCACGTCGTAGGCGCCCTGGCTGCGGTTGGCCGCGCTGTCCAGGTAGGGCAGGGGCTGCGGATCTTCGGCGGGCCGCTGCCATGCGGCGCGGAACGGTTCGAGCGCTTCGCGCGTGACGATCCACGGCGAGATGGTGCTGGCGAAGTTCTTGGCCAGGAACGGTCCGAGCGGCTGGTATTCCCAGGCCTGGATGTCGCGCGCCGACCAGTCGTTGAGCAGGCACAGGCCGAACAGGTGGCGCTCGGCCCGGTCCAGCGCGATGGGCTCGCCCAGCGCATTGCCGGTGCCCACGAACACGCCCATTTCCAGCTCGTAGTCCAGGCGCCGGCAGGGGCCGAACTGCGGCGCCTGGCCTTCGGCCGGCGGCCGCATCTGGCCGCGCGGGCGCCGGAACGCCTGGCCCGAGACGCCGATGCTCGAGGCGCGCCCGTGGTAGCCGATGGGCACCCACTTGTAGTTGGGCAGCAGGGGATTGTCGGGGCGGAACTGCCGGCCCACCGCCGTGGCGTGATGCACCGAGATATAGAAATCGGTGTAGTCGCCGATGCGCGCCGGCAGGCCCATCGCCGCCTGGGCCTGCGGATGCAGGCAGCGCGACACGGCCTGCTCCAGCACGCTGCCGCTGCGCACCGCGCGGGACAGGGCCAGCCGCAGCGCCGACCAGTGCTCGTCCTGCAGCGCCATCAGCGGATTGAGGGTGTCGCCGGTGCAGGCGGCCAGGGCCTGGGCCGCCAGGCCGTCGAAGGGTTCCAGGCTGGCCAGCCTGGCCAGGTCGATGATCTGGTCGCCCAGCGCCACGCCCACGCGCCAGGCTTGCGCCGGCTCGCTGGCCGGGCGGAACACGCCCAGCGGCAGGTTCTGCGGCGGGAAGTCGGTGGCCGGGTCGTTGGCGCTGGCCAGCCAGCTCCGGATGTCGGGATCGTGGGTTTCGTTCAGTTGCGGCATGGGCTCGATGGGGCTGGAGTTGGCGCGGTAAGGGCTCGGGCGCGGACGCTCATTGCGGCTGGAAGTGCTTTTTCAGGCCTTGCCAGCACTGGTGGTAGTCGGCCTGGCGCTGCGGCGAGCGCAACGCCGCGGCGGTGGGCCGGATCACGCGCCGGGTCTCGAACATGAAGGCCATGGTATCGGCCAGCACGTGCGGCTGCGTGGTGTCGGCGCTGCTGGCCTTCTCGAAGGTTTCGGCATCCGGGCCGTGCCCGCTCATGCAATTGTGCAGGCTGGCGCCGCCGGGGGCAAAGCCCTCGGCCTTGGCATCGTAGACCCCGTGTATCAGGCCCATGAACTCGCTGGCCACGTTGCGGTGGAACCAGGGCGGGCGGAAGGTATCCTGCATCACCAGGATGCGCGGGGCGAACACGGCAAAGTCCATGTTGGCCGTGCCCGGGGTATCCGAGGGCGAGGTCAGCACGGTGAAGATCGAAGGATCGGGATGGTCGTAGGTGATCGAGCCCACGGCATTGAAGCGGCGCAGGTCGTACTTGTAGGGATAGTGCGTGCCGTGCCAGGCCACCACGTCCAGCGGCGAGTGGCCGATGCGCGCGCGCCAGAAGGCGCCGCCCAGCTTGGCGATCAGCTCGAAATCGCCTTCGGCGTCTTCGTAGGCGGCCACCGGGGCCAGGAAGTCGCGCGCATTGGCCAGGCCGTTCGAGCCGATCGGCCCGAGCTCCGGCAGGCACAGCGGCGCGCCGTAGTTCTCCAGCAGGTAGCCGCGCGCGCGCCCGTCGGGCAGTTCGACCCGAAAGCGCACGCCGCGCGGGATGACCGCGATCTCCTGCGGCTCGACCTCCAGCACGCCCAGTTCGGTGGCCAGGCGCAGCCGGCCTTCTTGCGGCACGATCAGCAGCTCGCCGTCGGCATCGTAGAAATAGCGCCCTTGCATGTCGCGCGTGGCCGTGTACAGGTTGATGCCGTTGCCGGCCTGCTCGTCGGGCGAGCCGTTGCCGGCCCGGGTGCGCACGCCTTCCAGGAAGTCCACCGGCGCCTCGGGCCAGGGCGGCGGGCTCCAGCGCAGCTGGTTGGGCGAGACCGGCAGGTCGTCGAAGCGGCTGATCCACGCCGCCTGGCCGGGCCAGGGTTCGAAGGGCTGGTGCACCGCCGCCGGCCGGATGCGGTATAGCCAGCTGCGCCGGTTCAGGTGGCGCGGCGCGGTGAAGGCCGTGCCGGACAGCTGCTCGGCGTAAAGGCCGTAGGCGCAGCGTTGCGGCGAGTTGCGGCCCTGGGGCAGGGCGCCGGGCAGGGCCTCGGTGGCATGGCTGTTGCCGAAGCCGCAGAGATAACGCAGTTCCATGGACTAGGTCTCCGGGAAAGGCGCGGCCGGCGCGGGCGTGGCCCGTGCCGTGGCGCCAGGGGAATCAGGATTGGGCCAGCGCGCGGGCATGCGCCAGCGCCTGGCGCAGCACCTGCGCATCGCCCACGTGATTGGCCAGCAGCAGCACCAGCGCGGCGTTCATGGCGTGGCTTTGCGCGGGGGCCAGCCCTTCGTGGGCGCGGATCAGGGTTTCGTAGAAGGCGTCGGGCGCATCGATGTTCGGCGCCAGCTTCAGTGCGTCCATGCGGGTTCCTCCGTGGCGCAGGCCGCCCGCGCCAGCGCGGCGGCCACCGCCCGGGCGTCCAGGGCGCGCCAGCGCGCGGCGACGTGCTGGTCCGGGCGGATCAGGTAGGCGCCGCCCTGCGCCATATCGTAGCGTTCGGCCAGCCGGCCCTCTATGTCCACGACCGTGGCCAGCGCGGTGTCGCACGGCGGCGCGCCGGCCGGGCGCACCAGCACCACGCGGGCGCCGCGGGGGTCGGCATCGAGCGCGCGCAGCCAGTCCCGCGTGTCCCCGGGCAAGGGCGCCTGGCCCATGCAGAACACCGCCAGCACGAAGCGTCCATCCAGCTGCTGCAGCCACCATCCGGGCTGGCCCCGGACCTGCACCGGCGCATCGGGCGCGCAGGCGCCCGGCTCGGCGCAGCCGGCATAGGCATGCTGGTCGGGCGTGTTCAGGGGCGAATCGCGGTAGACGGCCGGGGTGGACAGGCGCCCGCTGTTGACCAGGCTGCGCGCGAAGTCATGATGGCGCGCCAGCTTGAGCACGGTGTTGCGAAACAGCAGGCTGATTTCGCTTTTGGGCGAGATGAAGTCGGTGGCGCGCGAGGAGTGCAGGATGTTCTCGTCGGCGGCCGCCTCGCGCTCGTGCGCATAGCTGTCCAGCAGCGATTCGCCGGCCCAGCCTTGCAGCACGCGCTGCAGCTTCCAGGCCAGGTTGTCGGCGTCCTGCACGCCGCTGTTGGCGCCGCGCGCGCCAAAGGGCGAAACCCGGTGCGCGGCGTCGCCGGCAAAGATCACGCGGCCATGCCGAAAGCGCGCCATGCGCTCGCAGGCGAAGGTGTAGACGCTGGTCCAGACCAGCTCGAAGCGGGCCGCATCGCCCAGCAGCGCATGCAGCAGCGGCCGCACGTTCTCGGGCTTGACGGCTTCCTTGGGGTCGGCGTCCCAGCCCAGCTGGAAGTCCACCCGCCAGGTGTCGTCGGGCTGGCGGTGCAGCAGCACGGACTGGCCGGGATGAAAGGGCGGGTCGAACCAGAACCAGCGTTCGGGCGGGAAGGGCGCCTGCATGCGGATGTCGGCGATCAGGAAGCGGTCGCGGAAGATGCGCCCCTGCGGCTGCTGGCCCAGCATGGCGCGCAGCGGCGAGCGCGAGCCGTCGCAGGCCAGCACCCAGTCGGCATGCAGGTCATATTCGCCTTCGGGCGTGGCCACGCGCAGGCGCGCGCCGTCGGCCTGGGGCGACAGGGCCGTTACCTTGCTCTGCCAGCGCAGGTCCAGCAAGGGCTCGCGCAGCGCCGCCTCGACCAGGAACTCCTCGGCGTGGTATTGCTGCAGGTTGATGAAGGCGGGCCGGCCGTGGCCGGGCTCGGGCAGCAGGTCGAAGCGCCAGACCTCGTCGGCGCCCAGGAACACGCGGCCCACCTGCCAGGACACGCCTTTCTCGACCATGCGCCGGCCCACGCCCAGCCTGTCCCAGATCTCCAGCGTGCGCTTGGCAAAGCAGATGGCGCGCGAGCCCGCCGACAGCTTGTCGTCCTCGTCCAGCAGCACCACGGGCACGCCGCGCCGCGCCAGGTCCAGCGCGGCCGTCAGGCCGACCGGCCCGGCGCCGACCACCACCACGCGATGGCGCGCGGGCTCGTGCGCGCGCGCATCGGGATGCGGGCGGTAGGCGTAGCGCTTGTGCGCCTGTTTTCGTTCGTCTCCCACTTGGCCCTCCGGTGTCGTGCCGCTGGCGTTCAGCCCTCCAGTTGCTGCCACATCTGGCGGTCGCGCTCGGCCGTCCAGATGCGCGGATGCTCGTGGCCGGTGGCCTCGTCGTAGGCGCGCGCCACGTCAAAGGGCATGCAGTGATCGAAGATCACCCAGTCGTGGTAGCGCGGACGCATGAAGTCGTAGACCTCGCGGTACAGCGTCTTGAGGTCCTTGCCTTCGGCCACGGCGCGATTGACCGCGCCGTACAGGTCGGTGATGAAGGCGCGGGTGCCGGCCAGGCCTTGTCGCACCTGGGCTTCGGTCAGCAGCGCGCGCCCGCGCCCGGGTACCAGCTTGGCCGGATCGAGCGCGGCCAGGCGGTCCAGCGTGACGGGCCAGTCGCGGAAATAGGCATCGCCCGCATAGGGCGTGGATTCGTATTCGACCAGGTCGCCGGCGAACAGGATGCGCTGCTGCGGCAGCCAGGCGACGGTGTCGCCCTTGGTATGGCCGCGCCCCAGCTGCATCAGGTGGACCTCGAGCTTGCCCAGGTCCACCGTCATGTGGCCCTGGAAGGTCATGGTCGGCCAGGTCAGCCCCGGCGGGATGGATTCGACGTCGCGGAACAGCCGCGGGAACCGGCCGATCTCGCTGGCCTTGTCCTGCTCGCCGCGCTCGACGATCAGGTCGTAGGTGTCGCGGCTGGCGATGATCTCCTGCGCATGGTAGGCCGAGGCCCCGAACACGCGCACCGCGTGATAGTGCGACAGCAGGATGTACTTGACCGGTTTGTCGGTGACCGTGCGGATGCGGGCGATGACGTCCTGCGCCATGGTGGGGGTGGCCTGGGTGTCGATGACCATGGCCGCGTCCTCGCCCACGATCACGCCCAGGTTGGGATCGCCCTCGGCGGTATAGGCATAGGCGTTGTCCGAGAGCTTCTCGAACGAAACGACCTTGTCCGCCAGGTCGGCCTGCGAAGCGAAAGGCTTGCTCACGATGTTGTCTCCTGCGTTCCCGGATGGTTTTTCGACGACTATAGAACCGGATTCGGTTTTGTGCAATCCATTTGCTATGAACGAATTGCAGTCGCGGGCCGGCCCGGCCTGGGGCCGGCGGGCTGGGCGGCTCAGGACGGTGGAGGTGACGGCGCTGTTGGAACCGGCCGGACCGGGCTGGCGGTTCAGGCCCGCTGGCAGCGCGGGCAGTAGTAGGTGGCGCGCTGGCCCTGCACGATGCGGCGGATGGGTGTGGCGCAGCTCTTGCAGGGCAGGCCGGCGCGTTCGTAGACGGCGGCGTGGATATCGAAATACGCGCCCGGCTCGCTGTCGCTGTTGACGTAGTCGCGCAGCGTGCTGCCGCCCGAGTGCAAGGCGTCCTGCAGCGTGGCCTGCACTGCCTGGGCCAGCCGCTCGCAGCGTGCCGGCGACAGGCGCCCGGCCGGCGTTGCCGGATGGATGCGCGCGCGAAACAGCGATTCGGATGCGTAGATGTTGCCCACGCCCACCACCGCGTCGCCGGCCAGCAGCGCTTGCTTGACGGACTGGCTGCGGCCCTTGAACCAGGCGCGCAGCCAGGCGCCGCCAAAGCGCGGGTCGAAGGGCTCTATGCCCAGCCGCGCGAGCAGCGGATGGTCCTGGACCGGCCCGGCCTCGGCCGGATGCCACAGCACCGCGCCGAAGCGGCGCGGGTCGTGCAGGCGCAGCACCGCGTCCTCGCCGAAGACCCATTCGACGTGATCGTGCTTGCGCAGGAATTCGCCCGGCGCCACGCGCCGCAGCGAGCCCGACATGCCCAGGTGCACCAGCTGCACGCCGTGCTCGAAGCGCAGCAGCAGGTATTTGCCGCGCCGCTCGCAAGCCAGCAGGGTGCGTCCGGCCAGCAGCCTGTCCATGTCCGCGGGCACCGGCCAGCGCAGGCGCGGCTCGTGCACGGCCAGGCGGGTCAATGCGCGGCCTGTCACCAGCGGCGCGATGCCCCGGCGCGTGGTTTCAACTTCTGGCAATTCGGGCATGAAGCGCGGCAACCCCAGGTGCTAAGATCGAAGGCGTCGATCTATGGGATTTCGATTGTGCCATTAAGCATGGCTTGCCGCGTGAAGCCGACCCCGTTGTTCCGCATCCTGCTTGTCAGCCTGGCCGCAGCCTGGGCCGCACAGCCCGCCTGGGCCGCGCCCGTGCAGGCCGGCCCGCAGATCGCCCAGCGCATCCTGCAGAAAAAACCCGTGCCCGAGACCGAGGTCATCCGGCTGCGCCCGGGCCAGCTGCCCGAGGTGACGCTCTCGGCCGATATCCTCTATCGCATCCTGGCTTCCGAGATCGGCGCGCAGCGCGGGGTCTACGGCACGGCGGCCAACACCATGCTCGAACTGGCGCGCGATACCGGCGATCCCCGCCTGGCGCGCCGCGCGCTCGAATTCTCGCTGGCCGGCGGCAACCTGGCCGGCGCGCTGGACGCCGCGCGCCAGTGGGCGCGGCTGGCGCCCAACGACATGGAGGCCAGCTCGACCGAACTGGCGCTGGCCGCCGCGGCCGGGCAGACGCAGGGCCTGGGCGAGGCGCTGCGCAAGCGCATCGATGCCGCCCAGGACAAGCCTGCCGCCATCGCGCAGGCCATGGCCGTGCTCGGCCGCATGGCCGACCGCCGCCAGGCGCTGGCCACGCTGGACCACGCGCTGAGCGAACCGGTGCGCAAGCTGCCCACCGCGCGCATGGCGCTGGCCGACATGGCGCAGGCCGCCGGCGATACGCGGCGTGCCGCCGCCGAGGCGCGCGCCGCCCTGGCCGCCGCGCCGCGCTCCGAAGAGGCCGCGCAGCGCATGCTCGAATACGGCCTGCAGGACGACCCCGAGCGGGCCCTGGCCGAGGCCCGCGCCTTTGCCGAGCGCAATCCCGGCGCGCGACGGCTGCGCCTGCTGCTGGCCACCCAGCTGTCGGACCGGGGCGAGCACCAGGCCGCGCTGGCCGAGATCGACGCCATGGCGCGCCGCGCGCCCGAAGACTTCGACCTGATGTTCATCCGCGCGCAGATGCTGTATCGCGCCGGCCGGCTCGACCAGGCCCGCCAGGCGCTGCAGCAGTTCGTCGACGTGCAGTCCCAGCGCGAGCAGGGCACCGCGCCCGGCTCGACCGACGCGGTCTCGGCCTCGGCCGACGCCTATCTGCTGCTCTCGCGCATCGCGCAGGAGCAGGGCGACATCGACGAGGCCGTGCGGGTGCTCGATCACGTCGACGATCCCTCTGTGCGTTATTCGGCGCGCCTGCGCCAGGCGGCCCTGCGGGCCAGCCAGGGCCGCACGGACGAAGCCCTGGCCCTGATCGAGTCGGCCCAGCCGCAAGACCCCGAGGAATCGCTGCAGGGCCTGCTGGCCAGGGCCCAGGTGCTGCGCGACGGCCGCCGGCTCGACCAGGCCATCGCCCTGATGACGCAGGCCGACCAGGACTATCCCGACACCACCGAGGTCAAGTACGAGCTGGCCATGCTGCAGGAGCGCGCCGGCAACGTGGCCGAGATGGAGCGCCTGCTGCGCCAGGTGATCGCGCTGGATCCGGACCACGCGCATTCGTACAACGCGCTGGGCTACACGCTGGCCGACCGCAACGAAAGGCTGCCCGAGGCGCTTTCGCTGATCCAGCGCGCGCTCGAGCTGATGCCCGACGATCCCTTCATTCTCGATAGCATGGGCTGGGTCAAGTTCCGCCTGGGCCAGCCGCACGAGGCCGAGCAATACCTGCGGCGCGCCTACGCGCAGCGCCCCGAGGCCGAGATCGCCATCCACCTGGGCGAAGTGCTGTGGGTGCAGGGCCGGCGCGACGAGGCCACCGAGATGTTCCGCGAGGCGGCCGGCATGGACGCCGACAACGAGTTGCTGCGCGAGACGGTGCAGCGGCTGGGCGCCAAGCCATGAGCCTGGTGCTGCGCCGTTGGTGGGGGCACTGGCGCCTGGCCTTGCTGTGCGCGGCCTGCGGCGTCCTGGCGGCCTGCGCCAGCCCGCGGCCGGTGGACGGCCAGCAGGACGAATACTCCTTCTCGCGCACCGGGCGCTTTGCCGTACGCATCGAAGACCCCAACGCCCAGCCCGAGGCCGTGCAGGGCGGCTTTGCCTGGCGCGACGAGGGCCGCCGCCTGGTGCTCGACCTGGCCAACCCCTTCGGTTCGACGCTGGCGCGCGTCGAGTCCGATGCGCGCGGCGCGCGGCTGACGCGGGCCAACGGCCAGCAGGTCGAGGCCGCCGATCCGGACGCGCTGGTGGCCGAGGTGCTGGGCAGCGACATCCCCGTGGCCGGCCTGCGCGACTGGCTGCGCGGGCGGGTGGCCGAACAGCCGCCCGCGCAGGCGCTGCAGCGCGACGAGGCCGGCCGGCCCGTCGCCTTCCGCCAGGGCGGCTGGCATGCCCGCCTGTCGCGCTACGACGCGCTGGGCCCGCAGATGCTGGTGCTCGAACGCAGCGAGGGCGGCCGGCGCATCGTGGTGCGCCTGGTGGCCGACGGCGCCTGAACCCTTGCGCGCATGACGCTGTACGACATCCCGGCCCCGGCCAAGATCAATCTTTTCCTGCACGTGGTCGGCCGCAGGGACGACGGCTATCACCTGCTGCAGACCCTGTTCCGGTTCGTGGACCTGCGCGATACGCTGCACATCGAGACCCGCGCCGACGGACGCATCGCGCGCAGCACCGAACTGCCCGGCGTGCCGCCCGATCAGGACCTGGTGGTGCGTGCGGCGCGTGCCTTGCAGGCGGCCACCGGCACCGCGCTGGGCGCGCAGATCGCCGTCGACAAGCGCATCCCCGCCGGCGGCGGGCTGGGCGGGGGCTCCAGCGATGCGGCCAGCACGCTCATCGCGCTGAACCGGCTCTGGAAAACCGGCCTGACGCGCCAGGCGCTCATGCGGCTGGCCCTGCCGCTGGGCGCCGACGTGCCGGTATTCGTTTTCGGGCAGTCCGCTTTTGCACAAGGCGTGGGCGAGCAGCTGGCCGCGGTGGCGCTGCGCCCGCGCGCCTACCTGATCGTGCAGCCGCAGGCCGCGGTGCCCACGGCAGGTGTTTTTGCCGCACCTGAGTTGACACGCGATACAAAGCTTGTCAAAATAGCGGACTTTTCCGATCTGCTTGAAACGAAAGCGGTCGATAAGGCCCGCAAGCCGGGCGCGCCAGGGGATGGGTGCGCCGGTCCTGCCGGGACCTTGCCGGCTTTTTTCGGGCGCAACGATCTGGAACCGGTGGTATTCGGGCGCTATCCGCCAGTGCGGCAGGCGGCCCGGTGGCTGGCGGACCAGGGCGTGGCGGTGCGGATGTCCGGTTCGGGAGCCTGCCTGTTCGGCGAGTTTGCGGGCCTGCCAGAAGCGCTTTTTGCACAATCGGAAATCGCCGCTAAAATGCGACTCGCGCAATCCAAGTCGCAAACGCAAGGCAGTTGTCCGATCGCGCAGGTGTTTGCCTGTGACGGACTGGACGAACACCCGTTGCGGCACTGGATTGACAAGTAGTCGTGCAGTTGGGGAGTCGCCAAGCTGGTTAAGGCACCGGATTTTGATTCCGGCATGCGAAGGTTCGAATCCTTCCTCCCCAGCCAACCGCCAATATGGGCACAATAAATAAAAGCTGTTGACCTTGCCTGGTTACGAGTGGCACCGGTTCAACAGCTTTTTCCATTTGGGTCGCCGGAGTTTCACCGCATCATCATGACCAACGATAGCTTCATGATATTTACGGGCACAGCCAACACGCGTCTGGCTGTGGACGTCGTCAATCATCTGGACATGTCGCTTGGGAAGATGACCGTCGGCCGCTTCTCCGATGGCGAGGTGATGGTCGAGATCAACGAGAACGTCCGGGGCAAGGACGTTTTTGTCTTGCAGCCCACCTGTGCGCCCACCAACGACAACCTGATGGAAGTCATGGTGATGGTCGATGCGCTGCGCCGCGCCTCGGCCGGCCGCATCACCGCCGCCATCCCGTATTTCGGCTACGCCCGCCAGGACCGCCGCCCGCGTTCGGCGCGCGTGTCGATCTCGGCCAAGGTCGTGGCCAACATGCTGCAGGTGGTGGGCGTGGACCGCGTGCTCACCATGGACCTGCACGCCGACCAGATCCAGGGCTTCTTCGACATCCCGGTGGACAACATCTACGCCGGCCCCATCCTGCTGGGCGACATCTGGCGCAAGAACCTCAAGGATCTCGTCGTGGTCTCGCCGGACATCGGCGGCGTGGTGCGCGCCCGCGCGCTGGCCAAGCCGCTGGAGGCCGACCTGGCCATCATCGACAAGCGCCGCCCGCGCGCCAACGTCTCCGAAGTCATGAACATCATCGGCGACGTCGATGGCCGCACCTGCATCATCATGGACGACATGGTCGACACCGCCGGCACGCTGTGCAAGGCCGCTGCCGCCCTGAAGGAACGCGGGGCCGGCGCCGTGTACGCCTATTGCACCCATCCGGTGCTCTCGGGCGGCGCGGTCGAGCGCATCGCCGCGTCCGACCTGGACGAGCTGGTCGTTACCGACAGCATCCCGCTGTCCGAGGAAGGCCGCAATTGCGCCAAGATCCGCCAGCTTTCGTGCGCCGCGCTGCTGGGCGAGACCATCATGCGCATCTCGAACGCCGAGTCGGTCAGCTCGCTGTTCGTCGAATAAGGGCGGTCGCTGGCCGGCCAGCCAGTCCTGCCTTTTGCTGTTCCCGTTTTTCATGCCGGCCGCTGGTCGCGGCGGCCGGCAAACCCCGGCGCGCAATGTCGCGCGCCAGGACAGTCCGGGGGGCGCAAGCCTCCCTTCATTGCTTACGGAGCTTTACATGAACTTCACCGCAACCAAGCGTAGCGAGCAGGGATCGAGTGCGAGCCGCCGCCTGCGCCGCGCTGGCCGCGTGCCCGCCATCGTCTATGGCGCCGGCGCCGAGCCCCTGGCCATCGACGTCGACCACAACGACATCTATCACGCGCTGCGCAAGGAAGAGTTCCACTCTTCCGTGCTGAAGATGCAGCTCGAAGGCGAATCCGGCACGCAGGACGTGCTGCTGCGCGACGTGCAGTGGCACCCCTACAAGAAGCAGGTGCTGCACATCGACTTCCAGCGCGTGGACGCCCGCCAGGCGCTGCACACCAAGGTGCCGCTGCACTTCATCAACGAAGACGTCTCGCCCGCCGTCAAGCTGGGCCACGCCATGATCAACCACGTCATGACCGAACTGGAAGTCAGCTGCCTGCCGGCCGACCTGCCCCAGTTCATCGAGGTTGACCTGTCCGCCATCGAAACCGGCCAGTCGGTGCACGTGGCCGACCTGAAGCTGCCCCAGGGCGTGACCTACGTGGTGCATGGCGGCGACGCCAACCCGGTGGTCGCCACCGCCGTGCTGCCCGCGTCGGCGGTCAGCGACGAAAGCGCCGAAGGCGAGCAAGGCGGCGACAAGCCCGCTGCCTGACCGCTGCAAGGCATGGGCCGCGGCGCCGTCCCGAGCGGGCCGGCCGCGGCGCGAAATGGCTCCCGCCTGGGAGCCATTTTTTTTGCCGCCCGACCCGCGGCCGGCCCGGCACGGGCCGACTGCGCCCGGCCGCGCCGCGCGCGCCTTGGCTTATAGTGTGGCCTGGCTTTTTTGATCGACATCTCATGGCTGTTCCCATCCGCCTGGTCGTGGGGCTGGGCAATCCCGGTTCCGAATACGAACGCACCCGCCACAATGCCGGCTTCTGGCTGGCCGACCGCCTCGCCGAGGACCTGCGGGCCGGCTTTTCGCTGGAAAAAGCCTTCTTCGGCCACGTGGCCAAGGCGCGCGTGGGCGGCGAGACCCTGATCATCGCCAAGCCCATGACCTACATGAACCGCTCCGGGCAAAGCGTGGGGGCGCTGGCGCGCTTCTACAAGCTCGCGCCCGAGGCGCTGCTGGTGCTGCATGACGAGCTGGACCTGCTGCCCGGCCAGGTCAAGCTCAAGCAGGGCGGCGGCCATGCCGGGCACAACGGCCTGCGGGATATCCAGGCCGTGCTGGGCAGCCCCGCGTTCTGGCGGCTGCGCCTGGGCATCGGCCACCCGCGCACGCTGGGACTGGCCCAGCAGGTGGCCGACTTCGTGCTGCACCCGCCGCGCCGCCAAGAGCAGGACGCGCTGGATGCGGCCATCGACCGCTGCCGCGCCGTCATGCCCTTGCTGCTGGAGGGCCATTTCAACCGCGCCGTCGCCCAGCTGCATGCAGACAATCCCGCCTGACCGGCCCACCCGCCGGCAAATCCGCTTTCGCCACGAGCTGCTGGCCTTCCTGCGCGACGTGCGCCGGCCGCGCCTGTCGCCGCGCCAGGGCCGCAGCCGACAGGGCTCGGGCCTGGCTGCCGACTGGCAGCGCCAGGTGCCGTTCACGCGCCTGCTGGCCTGGGCCGGCTTCCTGTGGCTGGTCAACATGTTCGCCCTCGGTCCGCTGGCCGTGGCCGCCGCCGGTTCGGGCGGGGCCTCGCACCGCATGGACATCGACAACATTCCCTGGCTGGCCGCGCTGCTGTGGGCGCCGGTGGTCGAAGAAATGCTGTTTCGGCATGGCCTGCGCAGACCGGTGCAGATGCTCTGGACAGTGCCGCTGGTGGGCGTGGCGCTGTTCTACGGCCCGGCGCTGTGGACCGGCGCGCTGGTGGCGCTGGCCATCGCCCTGGCGCTGTGGCAGGCGGGCCGCCGTCCCGCGCCGCTGCGCTGCTGGCGGCCGGCCCTGCGCCGCTACGTGCGCGCCTTTCCCTATGTCTTTCACCTGGCCACGCTGGCCTTCGCCGGCCTGCACCTGGCCAATTTCTCGCTGAACGCCATGCCGTTCTGGCTGATGCCGCTGCTGGTGCTGCCGCAATGGCTGACCGGCCTGGTGCTGGGCTGGCTGCGCGTGCGCACGGGCATCCTGGACGCCATGCTGCTGCACGGTATTTTTAACGCCGGTCCCTTGCTGCTGGTATTTTTGATCGTTACGCTGGCGCCAGATATGGCTAATCTGTAGGGCGCCCACGCCCGCGCCCGCGCGGGAGCCGCCACCCCAAGGAGCCAGTCATGCCCAGCACCATCCGTCTTCACCGCGTCCTGAGCGCGCCGCCCGAGCGCGTCTACCGCGCCTTCCTCGACCCCGACGCCATGGCCAAGTGGCTGCCTCCGCAGGGCTTCACGTGCAAGGTGCACCACCTGGATGCCCGTGTCGGCGGCGCCTACAAGATGTCGTTCACCAACTTCGGCACGGGCAAAAGCCATGCCTTCGGCGGCGAGTATCTCGAATTGCAGCCGGCCGAGCGCATCCGCTATACCGACGTATTCGACGATCCGAACCTGCCGGGGGAAATGCGCACCACCGTCGCCCTGCGGCAAGTCGCCTGCGGCACCGAATTGCACATTACCCAGGAAGGCGTCCCGGACGTCATCCCGGCCGAATCCTGCTACCTGGGCTGGCAGCAATCCCTGGCGCAGCTGGCGGCGCTGGTCGAACCCGAGATTCCCGACGCGCCGTAAGGCCGCGTCCGCCTGGCCTCGATGGATGCCCCGCTGGCCGCGGCGGCCCGGGCGCTGGCCGCCGGCGATCCGCTGGCCGCGCTGAACCACGTCGCCTTGCGCGGCGACGCCGCGGCGCTCGCGCTACGCGGCATCGCCATGGCGCAGCTGGGCGAGCTGGCGCGCGCCCGGGCGCTGCTGCGCCAAGCCGCCCGGGCGTTCGGCGCCAGGCAGGCCGTGGCGCGCGCCCGTTGCGTCGTGGCGCAGGCCGAGATCGCCCTGGCCGCGCGCGAGCTGTCGTGGCCCGAGCCGGCCCTGGCCGCGGCACGGGCCACGCTGCAGGCGCACGGCGACCACCCGAACGCCGCGCACGCGGGCCAGGTCCAGGCGCGGCGCCTGCTGTTGCTCGGCCAGCTGGATGGGGCCGAGCGTGTCCTGGCGGGCATGGATCCGCGCTCCCTGTCCCCCGCATTGCTGGCCGTCCATGAGCTGGTGCGCGCCGGCATCGCCCTGCGCCGCTTGCAAGCGGCACCGGCGCGTCAGGCGCTTGCCCGGGCGCAGGCCGCCGCCCGCCAGGCCGGCATCCCGGCCTTGGCGGCCGAGGTGCGCAGCGCAAGCCAGGTTCTGCGCGCGCCGATGGCGCGCCGCATCCGGCACGGCCAGGCGCAGCCGCTGCGGCTGCCGCAAGTGCAGGCCCTGCTGGCCTCGGATGCGCTGGTGGTGGACGAGTGCCGCCATGCGGTGCGCCAGGGCGGCACGGCGATCGCGCTGGCCAGCAGGCCGGTGCTGTTCGGGCTGGCGCGCCTGCTGGGCGAGGCCTGGCCCGGGGAAGTGCCCCGGGACCAGCTCGTCGCGGGGGTTTTTCGCACCCGGCAGGCCGACGAATCCCATCGCGTGCGGCTGCGCGTGGAGATCGGGCGCTTGCGCAAGCTGTTGCGGCCGCTGGCCGAGGTCCGCGCCACCGGGCAGGGTTTTGCGCTGGTTCCCGTGCCGGCCCGCGAGGTGGTGGTGCTTGCCCAGCCGGCCGCGGGCCGGCACGGCGCGGTGCTGGCCCTGCTGGCCGATGGCGCCGCCTGGTCGAGCTCGGCCCTGGCGCTGGGCCTGGGGACCAGCCAGCGCGCGGTGCAGCGCGCGCTCGAGTCGCTGGCCGCGGCCGGCAAGGTGCAAGCCTGCGGGCAAGGCCGCGCGCGCCGCTGGGTGCTTGCACCCGTGCCGGGATTCGCGACAACCTTGTTACTTCCGCAGCCGTTTGCCGATGGCTAGGATGACGTCATCTACCCATGACTTCAGGAGCAGCCGCATGAAATCCTCGCCCGCCCAGATCATCCAGGAATACGGCCCGTTCCCGGGCGTGGACGCCGTGCATGGCGTGACCTACGACGGTCGCCAGGTATGGTTCGCCACGGGCGACAAGCTGTGCGCGCTGGACCCGGCCAGCGCCACGGTGCAGCGCTCGCTGCCGCTTACCGCCAATGCCGGCACCGCCTGCGATGGCGCGCATCTTTTCCAGATCGCCGACGACCGCATCCACAAGATCGATCCGCAAAGCGGCCGCGTGCTGGCCGCCATCCCCGCCCCCTGCGCGGATTGCTCGGGGCTGGCCTGGGGCGAGGGCGCGCTGTGGGTCGGCGGCTACAAGGGCCGCAATATCTACCAGGTGGATCCGGAAACAGGGCAGGTGCTGCGCACCCTGGCCTGCGAGCGGTTCGTCACCGGCGTGAGCTGGTTCGGCGCCGAGCTCTGGCACGGCACCTGGGAAGACGGCCAGAGCGATTTGCGGCAGATCGATCCGCAAACCGGCAAGGTCCTGCAGCGGCTGGAAATGCCGGAAGGCATGGGTGTCTCGGGCCTGGAGGGCGACGGGCGCGACCGCTTCTACTGCGGCGGGGGCGGCAGCGGCAGGCTGCGGGTGGTGCGCAAGCCGGCGTAAGGCAGGGCCGACGGCATGGCCGCCCGCGCCGGCTTTGGATAGGGCCAGACGGCAGGGCTACAATCTGCCAGGTTTCTTGGACAGAACAGGCTCAAATCCATGGCTTTGCAATGCGGCATCGTCGGCCTGCCCAACGTGGGCAAATCGACCCTTTTTAATGCGCTGACCCGCGCCGGCATCGCTGCCGAAAACTACCCCTTCTGCACCATCGAACCCAACGTGGGCGTGGTCGAGGTGCCCGACCCGCGCCTGCAGCAGCTGGCCCAGATCGTCAAGCCCGAGCGCATCGTGCCGGCCGTGGTCGAGTTCGTGGACATCGCCGGCCTGGTGGCCGGCGCCAGCCAGGGCGAAGGCCTGGGCAACCAGTTCCTCTCGCACATCCGCGAGACCGATGCCATCGTCAACGTGGTGCGCTGCTTCGAGGACCCCAACGTCGTGCACGTGGCCGGCCGGGTCGATCCCATCGCCGACATCGAGGTCATCGCCACCGAGCTGGCGCTGGCCGACCTGCAGACCATCGAGAAGGCCATCCACCGCCACAGCAAGACCGCGCGCTCGGGCGACAAGGATGCCGCCAAGCTGGTGGCGCTGCTCGAACGCTGCCAGAAGCACCTGGACGGCGGCGCGCCCATCCGCTCGCTGGGCCTGGACAAGGAAGAGCTGTTCGCGCTTAAGTCCTTCGGCTTCATCACCGCCAAGCCGGCCATGTTCGTGGCCAACGTCAGCGACGACGGCTTCACCGACAACCCGCTGCTGGACCGGCTGACCGAATACGCGCAGAAGCAGGGCGCCCCGGTGGTGGCCATCTGCGCGGCCATCGAGGCCGAGATCGCCGAGCTGGGCGACGAGGACCGTGCGGTCTTCCTGGCCGACCTGGGCATGGAAGAACCGGGCCTGGACCGCCTGATCCGCGCCGGCTACCGCCTGCTGGGCCTGCAGACTTATTTCACCGCGGGGGTGAAGGAAGTGCGGGCCTGGACGGTGCCCATCGGCGCGACCGCGCCGCAGGCGGCCGGCGTGATCCATACCGACTTTGAGCGGGGCTTTATTCGC
The DNA here is from genome assembly GCF_037026685.1 of Orrella sp. JC864. Classification (NCBI taxonomy): domain Bacteria; kingdom Pseudomonadati; phylum Pseudomonadota; class Betaproteobacteria; order Burkholderiales; family Alcaligenaceae; genus Orrella; species Orrella sp. JC864. The sequence continues at coordinate 74,329 of NZ_JBANET010000012.1, forward strand.
GCCCAGACGATTTCCTTCGATGATTTCATTGCTTGCAAGGGCGAGCAGGGGGCCAAGGAAGCGGGCAAGATGCGAGCCGAAGGCAAGGAGTACGTGGTGCAGGACGGGGACGTGTTGAATTTTCTGTTCAACGTCTGACGTCCTCTGCGTGGCAGCCAATCCCGTCCAGGCTGCCGGCAGGGCTTCAGCGCCTTTCGGTCCGCTGTCCCGGCCTGTCTGGGCGGCACTGCCGGCCCGTATTCCTAGGCAAATCGTACCAATCCGGCCCGCGCGAACGTAGCGCCTGGGTGATGCCGGCGTTATCGCGTGAAGGCAGTCTTGTCTAGGGCCGGCGTTTTCCTTTATCATAAAATTGGAATCCAATTCCAAAATATAGAATTACCTGCAGTATCGCCCATCATCGCAGCCAAAGCAGGGGGCGTAGCGGTACTTGCCCGCGAGCATCATCAAGACACCATCCAAGAGGAAACGACCATGACCCACGCCCTTTCCGCCACCTCCGAGGAGGCCCGGCGCCTGCTGACCCAGTTGGACGTTGACGAGGCGCAGTACACCGGCGGGTCCTTGGCCGTGTGTTCGCCCATCGACGGCCAGCGCATCGCCCAACTGCCCGAGCTGACGGCCGAGCAAGCGCGTGCGCGGGTGGCTGATGCCCGCCAGGCCTTCCTGGCTTGGCGCAAGGTGCCGGCGCCCAAGCGCGGCGAATTGGTGCGCCTGCTGGGGGAGGAACTGCGTGCGGCAAAGGCGGAACTGGGCCGCCTGGTCTGCATCGAAACCGGCAAGATCCTCTCCGAGGGCGAGGGCGAAGTGCAGGAGATGATCGACATCTGCGAATTCGCCACCGGCCTGTCGCGCCAGCTCTATGGCTTGACCATCGCTACCGAGCGATCCAATCACCGCATGATGGAAACCTGGCATCCGGTCGGCCCGGTGGCGGTCATCTCGGCCTTCAATTTTCCGGTGGCCGTATGGGCCTGGAATGCGGCGATCGCCTTGGTGTGCGGTAATTCGCTGCTGTGGAAGCCATCCGAGAAGGCGCCGTTGACGGCGCTGGCGACACAGGCACTGCTGCAACGGGCGCTACGCAAGTTCGGCGCCGCGCCAGACTCTCTTTCCCAGGTGCTGGTCGGCGGGCGGGAAGTCGGGCAGGTGCTGGTCGAAGACCACCGCATTCCCGTGGTGTCTGCAACAGGCTCGACCGCGATGGGCCGCAAGGTGGGCCCGAAAGTGGCCGAACGGTTCGGCCGCGCCATTCTGGAGCTCGGCGGCAACAATGCCGCCATCATTTGCCCCTCGGCGGACCTGGAACTGGCGTTGCGCGCCATTGCTTTTTCGTCGATGGGCACGGCGGGTCAGCGTTGCACCACGCTTCGCCGCATCTTTGTGCACGAGACTGTCGCGGATGATCTGCTTGCTCGCCTGAGGCGGGTCTACCAATCGGTAGCGGTGGGCGACCCGCGTGTGAGCGGCACGCTCATCGGTCCCCTGCGAGACCAGGCTTCGTTCGACGCCATGCAGCGTTCGCTGGACGCTGCGCGCAGCGCCGCGGGCCAGGTCACTGGCGGCGACAGGGTGGCGGTGGGCGGGCATGCCCAGGCCTACTACGTACGTCCGGCGCTGGTCGAGATGCCGGAACAGGCCAAGGTCGTCCAGCACGAAACCTTCGCGCCCATCCTGTATGTCATGCGCTACACCGACCTGGACGAGGCTATCGCCCTGCAGAACGACGTGCCGCAGGGCCTGTCGTCCTCGATCTTCACGAACGACTTGCGCGAAGCCGAACGCTTCATGTCGGCCGAGGGTTCGGATTGCGGCATCGCCAACGTCAACATCGGGCCTTCCGGCGCTGAGATCGGCGGCGCCTTCGGCGGCGAGAAAGAAACCGGCGGAGGCCGCGAGGCGGGTTCGGACAGCTGGAAGGCCTATATGCGCCGTACCACCAATACGGTGAACTATGGCAGCGAGTTGCCGCTGGCGCAGGGCGTGAAGTTCGACGTCGCCTGATTGGCGTGCTTGCAAGCCCCGCCCCATGGTCCGATCAAGGAAACAGACATGGACGAGATCCAATACCTGGATAGCAGCCACCGCTACAGCAAGGCGGTGATCCACGGCAACACGGTATACCTGGCCGGCCAGGTGGCCGACGATCCCGGCGCGCCGGTGCAGGAGCAGATGCGCCAGATCCTGGCTCAGATCGATGCCTTGCTGGCCCGATGCGGCACGGACAAGTCGAAGGTGCTGTCGGCCAACGTGCTGCTCAAGGACATGCGCGATCTGGCCGCCATCAACCCGGTCTGGGACGAATGGGTAGTGCCTGGCCGGGCGCCTGCCCGCACGCCGTCCGAGGCGCGGCTGGCCTTGCCGGGTTATCTGGTGGAAGTGCAGGTCACGGCCGCTCGCTAAGGCGTTTATGTCCAGGCGGATTTCGCCTTGACAGTCTTGAAAACCCAAACCTATGATTCCTCATCAACATAAAAATTGGAATTCGATTCCATAAAATGGAATCATAACCAAGGCGATCGGTATCGGGCAGTTCCGGCGCCGTTGTGCCGCTCCGGCAGAAATGGGGCGATATCGCGGGCCGGCCGCCCGGGCATCGGCTGCCGGATCTAGGGGAATGGTATGAAGAAGCTCTTTGTGACGGCGCTGTTCGCCGTTCTGCCCACCCTTGTGGCTGCCCAGCAGCCGCCCAAGGGCGCCATGACCATCGTGAACCCGTTCACGGTCAGCGGCCTGACGGACCTGGTGGCCCGCATGGTTGCCGAAAAATCCCACGCCAGGTTTCCCAATGGCGTTGCAGTGGTAAGCCGGCCGGGCGCGGGAGGCACCATCGGTATTACTTCCGTGGTGACTGCCCGGCCGGACGGAACGACCATCGGCTTTACGCCAACCGGCGCGGTGGTCGACGCGCCGCAAATGATGAGCGGCCTGATGTACCAGACGCCCGATGACATAGCGCCCATCATCAACGTGTTCTCTTCGTACCAGATGCTGGCGGTGCGCGGCGATGCGCCGTGGAAGACCCCGCAGCAGTTCATCGAGGCGGTCAGGCAATCGCCCGGCAAGTACAGCATGGGCCATACGGGAACCGGCACCGCCTCGCACCTGAACATGGCGCAACTGGTGCAGGCCGCCGAACTGGACCTGCTGGAAGTGCCCTACAAGGGTTGGGCCCAAAGCAGCATCGCCTTGCTCGGCGGGCAGGTCGATGCCATCGTGATCAATGCCGGCGAAGGCCGGGCGCTGATCGACGATGGCCGCATGCGCATCCTGGCTGTATTCCAGTCCGAGCGGGTGCCTTTTCATCCGGATGTGCCTACCTTCAAGGAAGCCGGCCATGACGTGGGTATCGGACTGAAGTTCTTCTTCTTCGGTCCGCGCAACATGGATGCCGGCGTCAAGCAATACATCCACGATGCCTTCAAGGAAGCGATGCAGCACGAGGAGTTCAGGCAGTTCCTTGCTTCGCGCGAGGTGGAGCTCGACTACATGGACGGGGAGCAGACCAAGAAGATGCTTTGGTCCGAATTCAAGCAGCACACCGCCCTGCTGGCTTCGCTGGGCCTGCTTGCGAAGTGACGGATACGTTTATTCTGGAGACATGATTCATGGCTAGCATCAAAGGTTTGAGGGAAGTGGCGTGTTTCGATTGCGCCGGGGGCGGCCAGGTATACGTGCAAGGCAACTATGCCTATATCGCGCACATGGACGCGCCGGCCGGCACCACCATCGTCGACATCAGCGACCCGAAGCATCCCAGGCAAGTGGCGCACATCGCCATACCCGATGGCGTGCACACGCACAAGGTACGTGTCGAGAACGACCTGATGCTGGTCAACTGGGAATGCCCGCCGCCGTATATCCTGGGGGAAAACTTCCAGGGCGGGCTGGCCATCTACGACGTGTCGGATCCGACACGTCCCAGGCAGATCTGTTTCTGGAAGACCGCTGGCACCGGCGTGCATCGTTTCGACTTCGACGGGCGTCACGCCTACATCACCCCTGAGGTGGATGGCTACCACCTGAACATCGCCATGATTCTGGACCTGCAGAATCCAGCCAAGCCCGAGGAGGTCGGCCGGTGGTGGATGCCTGGACAATGGGTCGCCGGCGGCGAGACGCCCGACGAAGGCTATCGCATGACCTGGTGCCACCAGGTGCTGCGCCGCGGCAATCGCCTGTACGTGGCCTATTGGCATGGCGGCATGGTGATTCTCGACATCGAGGACATGAGCAAGCCCAGGCTGGTGTCCAAGTTCGTCTATAGCCCGACCTTTCCGCACCCGACGCATACCGTGCTGCCGCTGCCTTTCGAACTGGCCGGACGCAGGATCGCCATCGTGGCCGACGAAGACGTACGTAAGGTGCGTCCTTCGCCGCCGCCGTTCATGTGGCTGTTCGACATTACCGATGAAACCCAGCCGGTGCCGATCTCGACATACCAGATCGAGGAACTGATGGACAGGAACATGCCCGAGTTCACGGGCTGCCACCAGCCTGCCGAGCAGGTCCATGGCACCGAGATACCCGTGGCCTGGTTCGCCAAGGGCCTGCGCATTGTGGATGTAAAGAACCCGCATGCGCCGCGCGAAGTCGCCCACTTCGAACCCGACATACCGGGCTTCGACCGGGCCCAGACCAACGACGTTTTCCTGACGAAGGAAGGGCTGATCTACATCATTGACCGCAATCGGGGCATGCATATCCTCGAGCGCACATGACCGAGCGGAGGCCTCATGTCCATTGCGATGCAGAAGGTGCCGGTGACAGTGCTTACCGGCCATCTCGGATCCGGAAAGACCACCTTGCTGAACCGTATCCTGACCGGCCAGCGCGATAAGAAGTATGCGGTGATCGTCAACGAGTTCGGGGAAATCGGCATCGATAACGACCTGATCGTGGAATCCGACGAGGAAATCTACGAGATGAACAATGGCTGCATTTGCTGCACCGTACGCGGCGATCTGATCGGCATCCTGCACAAGCTGCTGCGCCGGCCGGGGCGTTTCGACGCCATCGTGGTGGAGACCACGGGCGTGGCGGACCCGGCCCCGGTGGTGCAGACCTTCATGATGGATGAACAGGTTCGGGACAAGACCGAGCTTGACGCGGTGGTGACGCTGGTCGATGCCAAGCATTTCCCGCTGCGCCTGGCCGACAGTCAGGAAGCCGAGGATCAGATCGTCTATGCCGATGTGGTGCTGATCAACAAGGTGGACCTCGTCTCGCCGGAGCAAGTCGACCAGGTTCAGCGGCAGGTGGCGGCGATCAACCCCTATGCCATCTGTCATCGCGTACAGCGAGCCGAGGTGGACTTGTCGCGCGTGCTGGCCATCGGCGCGTTCGACCTGCAGCGGTGGGTTGCGCTGCAGGCGCAGCCGGTGCCGGGCGGTACCTGCGGCATGCACGGCCACGGTCAAGATCACCATGACCATCATGGGCACACCCACGCGGACGATGAGCCTTGTCAGGATCACGTGGGGCATCATCGTCACGAGATCTCGGTGATGTCCGTATCGCTGCAGGCGGGTATGCTGGACGCCAACCGCTTCTTTCCCTGGATCCAGGGCCTTGTCGATGCGCAAGGGCCGAATATCCTGCGCATGAAGGGCATTCTTGCGCTGGCGGACGAGGAGCGGCGCTACGTCATCCAGGGCGTGCACATGATCGTCGAGGGCGAGCACCAGCGCAGCTGGCGCCACGACGAAGCCCGGGACAGCAAGCTCGTATTCATCGGGCGAAATCTGGACGCCGAGGTGCTGCGCGCTGGTTTCCTGCTTTGCCAGGCATAGGCATCGCGGGCCAGGCAGCATGACCGCATGAAGATACTTGGCCGATTGGAACTCGGAGAGCCCTGCCTGTGGGCCGGTTTCCTGGATGGAGTGCCTTGCTTCCTGGCACTGGACGGCCGTTTGCATGGGCTGCAGGGTACGGCGCGGCGCACGCTGGCCCTGCACGATGGCGATGTTCTGTCGTTTTGCGTGGTACCGGACCCGGGCGGGCCGGCCTGCCTGCTGACCGCCGGCGAGGACGGTCGCGTGATGCGCAGCACAGCCCGGACGGATCCGGTTTGCGTGGCCACCCGTACGAACAAGTGGATCAGCGCCCTGGCGGCAGGCCCGGATGGCGCCATGGCTTATGCCAGCGGACGCACTGTGTGGCTGACCATGGGCTCGGGCGAGCCGGTTGTTCTGCCTCAGTCGCGTCCCGTCGAGGCGCTGGCGTTCGGCCGGGACGGCAGACGGCTTGCGATCGGCCTATACGATGCGCTGGCCTTGCAGGACACGCTGGCGGGCACGGCTCCCGTGGAGCTGGCCTGGAAGGGGGTGCCCACGCAATTGGCGTTCTCTCCAGACGACCGCTTCGTGGTCGCCTGCACGCGAGATGCCATGATGCATGGCTGGCGGCTGGATACGTTCAGGCACTTTCGCATGGTCGGCTATTCCCGGCCGCCGAGCGGTCTGTCTTGGTTGGCCGATGGGCAATGGCTGGCCACTAACGGATCGGAGGGTGGCGCGGTGCTGTGGCCGTTCCGGGGCAAGGACGGACCCATCGGCAGCACGCCGCTGGTCCTGGGCGATCGTACCGATGCGCAGGCCAGCGCCGTGGCATGCCATCCCTCGCGGCGATGGGTGGCAGTGGGTTATTCCGATGGCCTGATGGCGCTGGAAAGCTACGAAGGCGACGTGCGCCGCATACTGGGACAGGCCGGCAGGGAGCCGGTCAGCTGTCTGGCTTGGCAGGCGGACGGCGAGCGCCTGGCCTATGGCACGCCTTCGGGGGCATGCGGTGTGATGGGAGCCGGCGCAGGCGCCGGCGGTTCGTAAGAAGGAGCGATCATGTGCGCCGATGTCGACTACGAAGACCGGACCGTTTATCGCAAGGTGCCGCCTCCCTCGGAGGCGCTGATCGAGCGCACCCGTCTGGTGGAGGCCGGCATGCCGGGCGAGCGCGTGCCGCAGCAGGCTTGGGACACTTTCTTTGCCGTCTCCTGCGGGGCGATGGACATGCGCAGCTTCCAGCGCATGTTCGAGGCCCGCCGTATTGCACTCTCTTTCCTGGCCCTGCAACGTGCGCGCTACGCCCGTCGGCACGACGGCGGAACCGGCCTGCGGTGCATCGGCGACTGAGCCCGGCCGGTGCGGGTGCAATGGCCGCCATGTGACCGGACTGGATTCTATCTTGTAGAATCCGCTCTCCGAACATGGAGGACAGACGCCGGAAGGCCGCCGTGAGCATCGACTCGCTGGTGCGACGGCGCGGCAGGAAGTGCTTATGGGAAAAACACTGACCAAGGGATTGCAGTTGCTCGAGCGGTTGGCTGCCAGTCCGGAGCCTGTGAGTATCCTGGAGTTGTCCCGCGATCTGGACCTGGTGCAGAGCAACGTGCATCGCCTGCTTCAGACACTGATGCAATGCGGCTACGTGCAGCAGGATGCGTTGACCCGGCGCTATCGGTGCAGCATGCGCTTGTGGGAACTGGGTACGCAGCTTTCGGACCGGCTCGACCTGCCGCGCATCGCGCGGCCGCATATGCAGGAGCTTGCCCGGCAGACCCAGGAGACGGTGCATCTGGCCATCCTGGACGGCACCGACGTGTTGTACATCGACAAGATCGACAGCCCGCAACCGGTTCGCTCGTATACCCGTGTCGGCGGCCGTGCCCCCGCCTATTGCACCGGTACGGGCAAGATGCTGCTGGCGTATTGCGAGGACCTCAAATCGGCCTTGCCTGGCCGGCTGGTCAAGCACACGGCCGTGACCATCGCCAGCCACACCGCCCTGAAGGCCGCCTTGCGGCAGGTGCGAGAGCAGGGCTATTCCGAGAATGCCGGCGAATGGCGAGAGGATGTCTACGGCATGGCGGCGCCCCTGTTCGACGCCACCGGCTCGGTGCCCGCGGCCATCGGCATCTCGGGTCCCTTGGCCCGTATGGACGCTGACGTGGTCAGGCGTATACGACCCATGCTGCAGGAAACGGCGCGCATCATCTCGCGAGAGATGGGTTATCGGGGCGGCTGAACCGGATGCCCTTTCCCTTGGATTGGAATGTTATGTTATAACGTTTCGATTTTAGCGGAGGGTGAACATGACGGCGATGCAAGCGCTGCTCGCCGCCTGCCTGACAGCGCTGGCGGCAATGGGGCAGGCCAATGGGACAGAGGAGCAAGGGAGCCGCAGCAATACGCCGCGCGGCGCCGTCGCCACCCTGCCCGCGGTAGTCGTCACCGCCACGACCTCGGCGCGCAGCCAGGCCGACGCCCCGGCCAGCGTCTCGGTCATCGATGGCCAGGCGCTGCGCAACCGGCCTGTGGGCGACCTGGCCGACGCCGTGCGCGATACGCCCGGCATCGGGCTGGACGACAGCGTGGGACTGGGGCGACGCGGCATATCGGTGCGCGGCATGAGCCCGGCGCACACGCTGATTTTGATCGACGGGCAGCGCATCAACACCTCCGCCGGGGCCATCGCCCACTCGGACTTCGAGCTGGGCTGGGTGCCGACCGAGGCCATCGAGAGGGTGGAAGTGGTGCGCGGGCCGATGTCCTCGCTGTATGGCTCCGAAGCCTTGGGCGGCGTGGTCAACGTCATCACGCGCAGCGCCACCGACAGCTGGCACGGCTCGGTCAGCAGCTATGCGCTGATCAACGATCACGGCCTGGACGGCGATCAATACAAAAGCGGCTTCTACCTGGGCGGGCCGCTGGTGCCGGGCAAGCTGGGGCTCAACGCCTGGGGCGAGTTCCGGCGCCGCGATGCGCTGCGCGAGGCGGGCAACACGGCGCTGACCGCGCTCGATGAGCAGCGCGCGGTCACGGGGCATGTGGGCCTGAGCTGGACGCCGGATGCGCGCCAGCGCATCGATTTTTCCGTGGACGCGGGCAAGGAAGACCAGCACGGCTGGCGCGGCGGCTCGACCAATACCGTCTACAAGGCCGACAACGACGTGAAGCGGCGGCGCTATGCGCTCTCGCATGCCGGCCAGTGGCAGTGGGGCAGCAGCCAGCTGCGCCTGTATCGCAGCACGCTCGAGCGCCATGCCTGGCGCAGCGACGGCGGCGATGCCACCGGCCCGAACCGTTTCGTCGATACCGTGCTCGATGGCCGGGTGGGCTTTGCCGCGGGCGATGCGCACACGCTGACCCTGGGCGCCGAGACGCGGCGCGAAAGCCTGGAAGACCCCACCGTCAACCGCGCGGGCAAGAAAGCGCAGACGCACTACGCCCTGTTCGCGCAGGACGAGATCGCGCTGGGCAGCCAGTGGGAACTCGTGTTGGGCAGCCGCTTCGATCACCACGAGGACTTCGGCTGGGAGACCAGCCCGCGCGCCTACCTGCTGTTCCATCCCACCGACGCGTGGACGCTGCGCGCCGGCGTGGGCCGCGGCTTCAAGGCGCCCACGCTCAAGCAGCTCTCGCCCGAGTACGAATCGCGCGCGGCCATGGGCGGGCGCGGCATCATCCGCGGCAATCCCGAATTGCGGCCCGAGACTAACCAGTCCTTCGAATTGGGCGCGGCCTTCGCGCAGGCGGGCTGGTCGGCCGGAGCGACCCTGTTTCACAACAACGTCAGGAACCTGATCGAGACGGTGCGCCAGCCTAGCTGCGACGTGCCCGGGCGCGTATGCCTGGAGTACGAGAACGTCGCCAAGGCGCGCCTGCGGGGGCTGGAGCTGACCGCCGGCATGCCGCTGCTGCCGCAATGGCGGCTCGAGGCCAACTACACCTACCTGGATGCGCGCGACCGCAGCACCGACGAGCGCCTGGCCGACCGTTCGCGCCATCGCGCCAACGCCACGCTGGCCTGGGACGTGATGGCGCAGCTGCGCACGCGCCTGCGGGCCGAATATATCGGCGCGCAGTACCGCTCGGCCACCGAAAGCGAGCGTCCCGGCTATACGCTGCTGCACTGGTACGTGGACTACGACGTGAACCGCAACCTGAGCCTGCATGCCGGCATCGAGAATTTCACCGACAAGCGCCTGGCCAACGACGACGCCGGCGTGTATGGCCGCGCCGACGAAGGGCGGCGCTACTTTGCCGGATTGACCGCGAGGTTCTGATGCCTGGGATGTTCCTGATGCCGGTGCGCCGCGCGGTCCGGCTGGCATGGCGGTGCAGCCTGGCCCTGTCGCTGTGGCTGCTGGTTGGGGCCCCCGCGTGGGGTGTGCCGGTGGTGCAGGTGCTGCACAACGGCTTCGTGTCCGCCGAGAAGTTCCAGCGCCTGCAAGCCTATGCCGAGCGCGAGGGCATGCAGCTGCGGCACCTGGACGTGGAGCGCGCTTCGCCCGATGCCTGGCGCCAGGCCCTGCGGCAGGCCCCGCTGCTGGTGCTGGACGTGCCGCGCCCGAACGACCGCGCCATGGTCGAGCAGGCGCTGCGGCAGGGCGCGGCGCAGCAAGGCCTGTCCGTGCCGCCCCGCCTGACGGTGGGCGGCGGACGGCCCGCATGGCAAGGCCTGGCGCCCGCGCACGGCGCGGCGCTGGCGGCGCTGTATGCGGCCGGCGGCCACGGCAATTTCGGCCGCTTCTTCGCGCTGGCCAAGGCGGTGCAGGCGGGGCAAGCGCCCGCGGCCGGGCTGCTGGCGCCGCCCGAGCGGCTGCCCGCCACGGGCTTCTATCATCCCGATGCGCCGCGCGTTCTCGAGGACTTGCCGTCCTATCTCGCCTGGCATGCGGACCGCCGGTCAGCCGGGGACGCGCCGGGCCCGGCGCAGGCTGGCGGCGGCCAGGCGGGCAGCGGCCAAGCCGCCGAGGCCGCGCAGCCGGCCGGCCGCGTGGCTTTCCTGATACACCAGGGCGTGGTGGCCGACATGCTGACCCGCGAGGTCGATGCGTTGATCGCGCGCAGCGAGGCGGCCGGATTGCTGCCCGCGGTCTTCTGGTTCGATGCCGCCGCTCCCGGCGGCCTGGCGCAGGTGCTGGGCAAAGGCCGCATCGACGTGCTGGTCAACCTGACCCACATGCAGGACGGCGCGGCCCGCAGCCGCGATTTCCTGGCGCTGGACGTGCCCGTGATCCAGACCCTGCGCTTTCGCGAGGGCGAGGCGGCCGACTGGCCGCAGGCGCCCAGCGGCGTGTCGGCGCGCACCGCCGCCGTGTTCCTGGCCGGTCCGGAAGGCTGGGGCATCAGCGACCCGCTGGTGCTGTCGGCCGCCACGGCTGGCGTCTCGGACCTGCTGCCGGCCCAGCTGGACGCCTTGATGGACAAGCTGCAAAGCCTGGTGGCGCTGCGCCGCACCGCGCCGGCCGACAAGAAGCTGGCCCTGATGTTCTGGAACTATCCGGCCGGCGAGAAGAACCTGGGCGCCTCGAACCTGAATATCCCGCGCAGCATTGTTTCCATCCAGGCCGCGCTGGCGGCCGCGGGCTACGCGGTCGGCGAGCCGCTCGACGAGGCGCAGGTGATCGCGGCAGGCCAGCGCATGCTGGGGGCGCTCTATGGCAGCGTGCCGCTCGATGCGCTGCTGGCCGAAGGCCTGGCCGCGCTGTATCCGCTGGCCGACTACGAGCGCTGGCTGGCCGGGCTGCCGGCGCAGCGCCAGGCCGAACTGCGCCACGGCGGCGCGCCGGCCCGCCACCGGGCCGTGCGCGAGATCGACGGCCGCCGCTACTTCGTGGTGCCCCGCTGGCAGCTGGGCCATCTGCTGGTGATGCCGCAGATGCCGCGCCATGCCGATCCGCACGGCCACTACCACGACACCGCCAGCGCGCCCGACCACCTGTACATGGCGGCCTATCTATACCTGCGCCAGCAGCATGGCGCCCACGCGCTGGTCCACCTGGGCACGCACGGCACGCAGGAATGGCTGCCCGGCAAGGACCGCGGCCTGGCCGCCAGCGACTATCCCTGGCTGGCGGTGGGCAGCCTGCCGGTGTTCTATCCCTACATCCAGGACAACGTGGGCGAGGCCATCCAGGCGAGGCGGCGCGGGCGCGCCGTCACGCTCAGCCACCAGACGCCGCCTTTCGCGCCGGCCGGCCTGTACGACCAGCTGCGCGACCTGCACCACCTGATCCACGAGTACGAGCAACTGGACGAAGGCGGCGTGCGCGAACGGGTGGCCGCGCAGATCCGGGCGGCGGCCGTGGCCGCCCACCTGCATGACGACCTGGGCTGGACGGCGCAACAGGCCGAAGGGGATTTCCCCGGCTTCCTGCAGGCGCTGCACGACCAACTGCACGAACTGGCGCGCACCGCCATGCCGCTGGGCCTGCATACCTACGGGCAGCCGGCCAGCGCCGAGCACCGCGCCAGCACCGTCATGCAGCAGCTGGGCGAGCCCTTGCAGGCCGCGCTGGGCCTGGACGAGGAGGCCATGCTGGTGCCCGACCCGGACGCCTTGCCGCGCAACCCGGCCTATCGCGCGGTGCGCTGGTTGCTGGACGCCGGCGCCGGCGCTAGCGATGGCGATGGCGATGGCGATGCGCAGCCGCTGCCGGCGCAGGTCCAGGCCTTGGCCGGGCGCGCCCGCGCGCTGGACCAGCATCTGCGCGATACGCAGGAAAACGAGGCGCTGCTGGCCGCCCTGGCCGGACGGTTCGTGGCGCCCGGGCCGGGCGGCGACCCCATCCGCAATCCCGACGTGCCCAGCGGCCGCAACCTGTATGCCTTCGAGGCCGACAAGATCCCGGCGCGCGCGGCCTACGAGGCGGCGCAAGCCGCCTATGCGCAACTGGTGCAGGCGTTTCGCGCCGAACACGACGGCGCCTGGCCGCGCAAGCTGGCCTTCAGCCTGTGGGCCTCGGAGGCGATCCGCCACCTGGGCGTGACCGAGGCGCAGATCCTGCATGCGCTGGGCCTGCGGCCGGTCTGGGACGCGGGCGGGCGCGTGAGCGCTTTGGAGATCATCCCCGCGGCCGAATTGGGCCGCCCGCGCAGCGACGTGGTGGTGCAGGTCACCGGTGTCTATCGCGACCAGTTCGACAGCTTCATGCGCCTGCTGGACGAGGCCATGCGGCGGCTGGCCGAGCTGGACGAGCCGGGCAATCCCATCGCCGCCAACAACCGGCGCATCGCGGCGGCGCTGCGCGATGGCGGCCTGCCGGCCGAACAGGCCGAGGCGGCGGCCCGTTCGCGCATCTTCGGCAACGCGCCGGGCGAGTACGGCACCGGCGTGCCGGACCTGGCGCGGCGCTCGACCGAGTGGGAAGACGACGCGGCGCTGGCGCGGCAGTTCCTGTCCAGCAGCCGCCATGCCTATGGCAGCGACGGCTGGGGCCAGAGCCCCGCGCAGGCCAACCTGCTCGCCGAGCAGTTGCGCGGCGCGCAGGCCGCCGTCATGTCGCGCTCTTCGAACCTGCATGGCGTGCTGTCCACCGACCATCCCTTCGAGTTCCTGGGCGGGCTGTCGGCGGCCATCCGGCACCTGGACGGCAAGGCGCCGCAACTGCTGATCTCGGACCTGCGCGGCGGGCCGCCCCGGACCACGGGGCTGGCGCGCTTCCTGGCCGACGAGCTGCGCGTGCGTTACCTGAACCCGCAGTGGATTGCAGCGATGCAGCAGGAGGGCTACGCCGGCACGCTGCAAGTGCTCAACGCCACCAACAACCTGTTCGGCTGGCAGGCGGTGGATGCCGATACCGTGCGCGCCGACCAGTGGCAGGCCATGTTCGATACCTATGTCGCCGATACCCGCGGGCTGGGCACGGGCGAGTGGTTCGAACGGCACAACCCCACCGCGCAGGCCCAGGTGATCGAACGCATGGCCGAGGCCATCCGCAAGGGCTATTGGGATGCGCCCGAGCAGACCCGGCAGGCGCTGGCCCGACGCTGGCAGGAACTGGCCGGGCAGCACGGCGTGGATACCGGGGCGCCGGCCACGCGCCGCGCCATCGCCCAGATGGCGCCAGGCTACGGGCTGCAGGCCGTCGAGCCGCCGGCCGAGGCCGCTGCGGCCGCTGCTTCCGCCACAACCGAAGCCGGAACCGCAACCGAGACCGAAGCTGACGCCGAGGCCAACGCCGGCGCCCAAGCGCCCCAGGACGTCGCAGCCGCTGCCGACCAACCCCTGCAGGACGTGCAGGGCCAGGTGCTGGCGCGCGTGCAGCAAGACGCGGCGCCGCACGACAGCCGCCAGGCCTGGGTGCTGGCGTTCATGCTGATGCTGGTGGCGGCCGGCGGCCTGTGGCAGGCGGCGGGCCCGGGACGCGCCGGCCGGTGCGGCGCAACGATTCCTTCTTCCCGAAGCATGCCATGACCTTTTTTGCTGAAATCGAAACCCTGCTTTACGACGTCTCGCGCGTTTTCCTGGCGCCGGTGATGCTGCTGATCGCTGCCGCGCTGGCCTATGCGCTGGCCATGCTGGGCGCCTTCCTGGTCGAGGCCTGGCAGCGCCGGCGCGGCCTGCGCACGCCGGCGCTGTCCGCCTACGCGGCCGGAACGCCGGACGGGCCGCCGCCGGCCAGCGACGACCTGGAACTGTGGATCATGAAGCGGCTGGAATGGCTGCGCATCGTCTCGCGCACCGCGCCCATGCTCGGGCTGATCGCCACCATGATCCCCATGGGGCCGGCGCTGCTGGCCCTGGGCACCGGCGACGGCGCGGCGGTCGGGCGCAACATGGTGGCCGCCTTCTCGGCGGTGATCCTGGCGCTGCTGGCGGCCAGCATCTGCTTTTTCATCCTGACCATACGGCGGCGCTGGCTGCTGCAGGACCTGCGCCGCATCGAACGCCAGCGCCAGGGAGCGGCCTGATGCGTTTCCTGGACGAGGACGAGGCCAACGACCCGATGCTCTCGGTGGTCAACCTGATCGACCTGTTCCTGGTCATCATCGGCATGCTGATGGTGGCGATCGCCCAGAACCCCCTGAACCCCTATTCGCGGGACAAGGTGGTGGTGGTCGAGAACCCCGGCCAGGCGGACATGCGCATCACCATCAAGGATGGGCAGGAGCTCACGCGCTACGAATCCAGCGGCGAGCTCGGCCAGGGGCAGGGCGCGCGGGCGGGCGTCACGTATCGCCTGGAGGATGGGCGGATGATCTACGTTCCCGAGGATTGACCGGCCTTGGCGCGGCGCGGCGCCGGCCGGCAGCGGGGAAGGCGCGCGGCTGCTGGTTTATGATCGCCGCACCGCCTTGTGACGCCTTTCAGTCCCGAACCCATGAATTTCATCTTCCGCGGCGACGAGCTGCTCTTGCGCGAGGCCGACCTGGCCTTGCCCGACACCGCCGCCTGCCAGGCGCTGCAATCGGCGCCGGCCGCGTGGCAGGCCTTGTGGGCGGCCAATGCCCATCCCGAGCAGCGCGTCCTGCAGCTGGGCCGCGGCGCCGATCCGGCCATGCCCCAGGGCTATGCCTTTCGCAAGCTGCGCAGCTGTTTCGGCACGCACGACGAACGGTTCATGGGGCTGGCCAGCCGGGCCTTCCAGGTGGCCGAATGGGCACGCACGCACCGCTATTGCGGCGCCTGCGGCACGCCCACCGAGCGCCTGGCCCACGAGCTGTGCATGCGCTGCCCGGCCTGCGGGCTGCCGGCCTATCCGCGCGTCTCGCCGGCCATGATGGTGCTGATCAAGCGCGGCGACGAAATCTTGCTGGCGCGCCACGCCACCTATGCCTCGGCGCGCCATACCGCGCTGGCCGGCTTCGTCGAGGCCGGCGAGAGCATCGAGGACGCCATCCATCGCGAGGTCCAGGAGGAAGTGGGGCTGCAGGTGCGCGACCTGCGTTATTTCCAGAGCCAGTCGTGGCCCTTTCCGCATTCGCTGATGATCGCCTTCACCGCCGAGTACGCCGGCGGCCAGGTGCGCGTGCAGCAAGACGAGATCGCCGAGGCCAACTGGCACGGCCCGGGCGCGCGCCTGCCGGTGATCCCGATGCCGCAGTCGGTGGCCGGCCGCCTGATCCGCGCCAACCTGCCGCCCGGGGCGGTGCTGGATCCGGCGTCCGAGACGCCGTAGCGCGCGCCAAGGGCCTGGCGCCGCGGCCCTAGCCCCCGGGCAGCGCCGCATCGGCCAGCAGCCGATAGCGCGCGCCCGTGCCCGGCTCGCCCACGCTGCTGTAAAGCCCGATCGACTCGAAGCCGGCCGGCGGGCCGTCGCGCCAGGTTTCTATCATCTGCAGGCTTTGCGCATCGCAGCCGCCGGCGTCGCGCCGCAGCCGCGCCAGCGTGACGTGAGGGCGGAACTTGCGCGTCTCGACCGGCAGCTGCAGGCGGCGCAGCACGGTTTGCACGTGGGCCACCAGGGCGCGCAGCGCTTCGGGATAATCGTATTGGGCCACCTGCACCTGCGGCCGGGCGGCCGAAGGCCAAAGCGCCAGGTTGAGAAACGCCAGTTCGGGCAGCGGGGCGGCCAGCTCGGGCAGCGCGTGGGCCAGGGCATGGCCCTGGTCCGGCCGGACAGGGCCCAGGAAGGCCACCGTCAGGTGCAGGTCGTCGAAGGCCACCCGGCGCGCCGGGCGCGCGATGGGCAGGTCGGCCAGGCGCTCGCGCGTGCGGGCATCGGGCGCAAGGGCGATGAAACAGCGGTTCCAGGGACTCGGCATGCCTTTACCTTAGCGCCTGCGGGGCCGGCACGCAAAGCGGCGCCGCAGGCCCGGGAAGGGGATAAAGTAACGGATCGGTCCGCTCATCCGTCATATAGGGAGTGAGCACCGCCGGGCCCGGCCCGGCGCGATTTCGACCGATATCCAAGGAGCCTGGATGAGCAGTGCCATTTCCTCCGGCGCGCCCCGCACCGAGACGCCGCCGGCCCCCGCGGCCACGCGCGCGGCCGCCCTGAAGCAGGCCACCGCGGCGCTGCACGAAAAGGTGGACACGGCCATGATGGCCGGCGAACCCATGTCCGGCCGCGAGCGTTATGCCCGCTTCGTCGCCGTGCAATACCGCTTTCATCAGCTGACCCGCCACTATTTCGGCGACCCGGTCCTGAACGGCTGGTTTCCCGGGCTGGCCGCGCGCGAGCGGCTGGCCGCCGTCGAGCAGGACTGCCGCGACCTGGGCCTGGACCCGGCGCAGCTGCAAGAGCCGCCGCTGCCCGCGCCCCAGGGGCCCGAGGCGCTGGCGCGCGCGGTCGGCTGGCTGTACGTGAACGAGGGCTCGAACCTGGGCGCGGCCTTCCTGTACAAGCGCGCGCTGCAGCTGGGGCTGGACGCGCAGTTCGGCGCCCGCCACCTTGCCCCGCATCCGGACGGGCGCATGCCGCATTGGCAGCAATTTGTCGCGCAACTGAACGCCGCGCCGCTGGCCCCCGAACACGAGGCGCTGGCGATCGAGGGCGCGCGGCAGGCCTTCGAGCGGGTGATCGCGCTGGCACGGCCGCTGGCGCAGGCCGGCTGAAAGCGGCCGCGGGCGGGCAGACGCCCGTGCTATGCTTGCATTCATGAATGATTATCATAATCATTAACATGATCTTGCAGCATTGCCTGCGGGCCTGAGGGACGTGGCGCCATCTCCCGACATCGACCGTCTTTACGCCGAGTACGCCGAACGCCTGCGCCGCTTCCTGGTGCTCAAGACGGGCGACGACGAGCTGGCCGCCGACCTCGTGCAGGACTGCTTCGCCCGCCTGATGGACCGGCGCGGGCAGGCCTGGCCCGACAACGTCCTGGCCTACCTGTACACCGTGGCCACGCACCTGCTGATCGACCATCGCCGCAACCACCACCAGGCCAGGACCGACTCCGTGCCGGTCGAAGGGCTGCTGGACGTGCTGGATCCCGCGGCCGGGCCCGATGCCGTGGCCGAGGCGCGCCAGCGCCTGCGGCGCGCCGAGCAGGCGCTGGCCGAATTGCCGCTGCGCACGCGCCAGATCTTCCAGCTGTGCCGCTACGAGGGCCGCAGCTACCAGCAGGCGGCCGATCACCTGGCCATCTCGACCAGCTCGGTGCAAAAGCACCTGGCCATGGCGCTGGAGTTCATCCGCGAGCGGGTGGAGGGGCGATGAAGCCAGCACGCGCCACGCCGCCGTTTTTACCGTTTCCTTGCCGTGAAACGTCTTAGTTCACATGAAGAGCCCGTCATGTCCGCGATGACTCCCCCCGTGCCGCCGGGCGTGCGAGCGGCCGCCAGCCAATGGGCCGTGCGCCTGGCGCAGGGGCCGCTCGATGCGCGCACCCGGCGCCGCCTGGATCGCTGGCTGGCGGCCGACCCGACGCATGGGCCGGCCCTGGCGGACGCCGAGATGGCCTGGGCCCTGGCGGGCGAGTTGCGCGAGCTTGCCTTGTTTGCCGCGCCCGTGCCGCGGGTGAGCCGCGGGCTGGCGGGGCGGCGGCTGGGCGCCTGGCTGGGCGCCGGATGGAGCGTCCGCCGCTTGGCGCCCGCGCTGGCCGGCTGCCTGCTGGCGCTGATGCTGGGCGGGGCGTTCCTGCTGGGCGGCGATGGCTGGCGGGCGCTGGGGGCGGACTATCGCACCGCGGCCGGCGAGATCCGGCCCCTGCGGCTGGCCGACGGCAGCCAGGTCCTGCTGGGCAGCGACAGCGCGCTGGACCTGGACTATGGCCCCAAGGAGCGGCGGGTGCGGCTGCTGCGCGGCGAGGCGGTGTTCACACCGGCCCCGCGCCAGGGCGCCGAGCAGCGGCCGTTCGTGGTCGAGGCGGCGGCCGGCCAGACCACGGCGCTGGGCACGCGTTTCGTGGTCCAGCGTGAAAGCGCCGAACAGGCCTGGGTGGGGGTGCTGGCGCATCGCACCGAAGTGGCCATGCTCCAGGCCCCGCGCAGCGGCGAGCGGCGCCTGGCACTGGAGGCGGGCCAGGCGGCCCGCTACAGCCCCGAGTCGGGGGTGGTCGCCAGCCAGATGGACCCGCAGGCGCTGGCCGACTGGGCGCAAGGCTCGCTGGTGTTCGACCAGGCCCCGCTTGCGCGCGTGGTGCGGCGGCTGGACGATTTCTGGCCGGGCCGGCTGGTGCTGCTGGGACGGCGGGACGATGCCGCGCCGGTGACGGCCCTGGTCCACCTGGACAACCTGGAGCAGGCGCTGCGTGCCCTCTGTACCCAGTTCCGCCTCAAGCGCCTGTCCCTGCCGGGCATGACACTGTTGTATTGAACGGGGCGCGCAGCCCGGGACTGGCTGGATTGACCGCCGGCGGTTTTTTTACTCGATTCCTTTCCCCGTCCGTCATTGGTAATGATGCTCGTTCGCATCTGTATTGCCGAGACGGAAATGAAAACAAGACCGACACACCGTATACGACACCTGGGCCGCGTCCTGGCGGCGGGCGCGCTGGGCTTGCCGTTGCTGGGCGGCATGGCCTGGGCCCAGGCCGCCGCCGCGCAGGCGGCCGAATCGCAGCGCCACCGCTTCGACATCGCGGCGCAGCCGCTGAAGCAGGCCTTGATGGACCTGGCCCGGCAGGCCGGCATCGACCTGTACGCGGGCCAGGCGAACCTGTCCGGCCAGCAGGCCGGCCCGCTGGTGGGCAACTATACGGTGGCCCAGGCGCTCGACCTGATGCTGGCCGGCACCGGCATCGGCTATCGCCAGCAGGCGCCGGCCGCCAGCGGGCGGCCTGTGGTGCACCTGGTGCCCGCGCCTGCCGGCAGCCGCGCCGTGCCGTCCATGCCCGAAGTGGTGGTGACGGGCCGGCTGGCGCAGGACGAATGGATCTACCAGGCGCCGCGCGCGGCCAGCGTGATCACGCGCGAGCAGATGGACCGCACGCCGGCCCGCCATGCCGCCGAACTGATCCAGGACACCCCGGGCGTGGCCAGCGCGGTCAACCGCCTCAATCCCGGCCTGTCCGTGAATATCCGCGGCATGCAGGATTTCGGGCGCGTCAACATGATGATCGACGGCATGCGCCAGAATTTCGTGCAGGCCGGCCACATGCAGCGCAACGGCGAGATGTACGTGGATTCGGAGCTGCTTTCGGACGTGGTGATCGAGCGAGGCCCGCGCACCAGCGTGCACGGGGCCGGCGCCATCGGCGGCAGCGTCAATTTCCGCACGCTGGATTTCGACGACATCATCCCCGCAGGCCGCGACATGGGCTTTCGCCTGCGCGCCAACACCGGCAGCAACGGCGTGAACTTCCTGGGCAGCGCCGCCGGCGCGGCCCGCGTCGGCGACCGGCTCGAGCTGCTGGCGGCCTATTCGCACCGCTCCTTTGGCGACTACCGCATCGGCACCCGGGGCGATAACCGCAACGTGGTGCGCGACGAGCAGGGCGAGCTGGCCTTCTTCAACGACGTGAAGTTCGCCAGCCAGCGCCAGAACTCCAACCTGTTCAAGGCGCGCTGGAACCTGGGCGCGGGGCAGTCGCTGCAATTGGGCTACGTGGGCACGCGGGTGGACTACGAGAACACCACCGACCGCCAGAACGCCGCGCAGGAAGGCGGCTCGGCCTGGCGCCGGCTGGGCACCTCGCGCGCGCAGTCGCAGGGCTACACGCTGGATTACCGGCTGCAGCCCCCGGGCAACGATTTGGTGGATCTGAACCTCAAGCTTTATACGGTGGAGACCACCAATCGCAACTACAACGATCCGGTGTATCCGCGGTCGCTGAGCATCGGCTTTGGCAGTCTCACCGATCCCGGGCAGATCCGCCAATGGGTCGACGATGTATGGAGCCGCGGCCAGTGCGAGCGCGACGAGATTGCCGCCTCGGTGGCTTCGTCCTGCAGCTACGGCCTGGGCACGGACCATCGGGTGCGCACGCGGACCTACGGCCTGCAACTGGACAACACGTCGCGCTTTGCCGTGGGCAGCGCCAGCATCCTGAGCGCCAACTACGGGGCCGAATACTTTACCGACCGGGCCGACTCCACGGTGCGGATGGACCACAAGGGCAGGCATATCGCCACCTACAACCCCTACGGCCAGGGCCAGAGCCTGAACCCCACCGGCCGGCGCAACATGGGCAGCCTGTTCCTGAACATGACCTTGGAGAACGAGGTCTATACCCTGTCGGCCGGCCTGCGCTACGACCGGTACTGGCTCAAGGGCGACACGCAGGTGCGCGGCACGCACAACGAGTACGAGAGCCGCTACGAGCGATTCCTGAGCTATCACTGCTCGCGCGCCAACACTGCCCGCCATGCCGAAGCCTGCGCGGCGGGGCGCGAAGGGGGCGAGGCTGCCGCCCGGGCCTGGGCGGACGCGCATTCGGCCCGTCCTACCGACAGGTACGACACCTTCTTCCAGTACGAGCCCCGCTGGGTCCAGCGCAGGGGCGTGTACGACCGTACGGTGGACCGCTCCGACGGCAAGCTGCTGCCCTCGCTGGCCGCGGCCGTGCGTCCCACCTCCTGGCTGGAGCTCTATGCCAACTGGGGCAAGTCCTGGCGGCCGCCGGCCATCAACGAATCGCTGATGGTGGGCGCGCATCCGGGCGACGACTATTCCTTCATGCACCCGAACCCGGACGCCGATCCCGAGACCACCACCAGCTGGGAAATCGGCGCCAACACCATCTTCCAGGACGTGCTGGCGCGTGGCGACCGCTTCATGGCCAAGCTGAGCTATTTCGACACCCGCGCCCACAACTACCTGTTTTCGTCGCTGGAGAACACGCTGCCCGGCACCAACACCAACGTGCCCTTCGGCTTCGGCAACGTGGCCTTCGTCAACAACCGCCACGTCACGCGGTTTCGCGGCATCGAGCTGGAAGGCCACTACGACGCCGGCTGGATCTATGCCGGCGCAGCCTACACCCACTACGTGGGCGGGCCCAACAAGTTCTGCCAGGACCTGTACTTCGCCGGCGCCGGCAGCAGCATCTACGACCGTCCCAACGAGGACGGCACCTACCCGCGCCCGCACCAGGAGGCCGTGGCCGCGGGCTACGACTCCTGGGAAGCCTGGGCCAACGACCAGGTGGTGTGCCGCAACACGGTGTTCAACAGCGTCATCGCCAAGCCGGTGGACAAGGCCAGCGCCGTGCTGGGCGTGCGGCTGTTCGAGCGCAAGCTCGATACCGGCGTGCGGTTCACCTACAGCGGCAGCGGTTGGTACAACCGCGACACCGGCGGCGCCCAGACCTGGTTCCGCTACACCACCTGGGACTGGTACGCCAGCTACCAGGCCACCGAGAACGTCAAGCTGATGGCCTCGGTGGAGAACCTGACCAACCGTATGTACCTGGACGGCTATTCCGACGTGCTGGCGCGCACCTACGCGCCGGGACGCACGGTGCAGGTGGGCATGGAGGTGCATTTCTAGGGCGCCGCGGGAGGTCGCCCGCAGGAACATGCGGTTTCTTCCGCATGGGTGGCCTGGGCGCCCGCCGCCCTGGCCGCCGGCGCCGGCGCGAGCCGGCATCGCAATCACGACTCTTACAGGAGTATCGACATGAGTGCATACATCAGCGACTACGACGAGGTTTGGTTCCCGGACGGCACCTCGGCGGACAACGACCTGCGCACGGTCCTGACCGCGTTCGAGGAAAACGGCGTGGCGGGCGAGCACACCGACGTGCCGAACTTCGGCGGCTTCTTCGGCGGTGACGGCTTCAACGGCAGCAGCTACGGCTACACCAGCACGCTGGTCGATGGCTTCGCCTTCCTGGCGACCGGCGATCTGCACTATTACTTCCCGCCCTTTAACGGCGCGCCCAATCCCGACTACACGCCGCACACGCTGCACGGCACCCTGACCAGCATCACGCTGGGCGCCGGCGTGGACCAGGCCGGCAACGTGGTCGATCCCTTCATCACCTTCACCTTCGACGATCCGCTGGTGGGCAACCTGGCCGATGGCCGCGAGAACGTGGTGCACGACATCATCTGGGGCCTGATGAACGGCTCGGTATCCGGCGCCGACGACAGCGCGGGCACGGGCACGCAGGGCGGCCTGCTGGCCGCGCTGCAGGCCAATGGCCTGCAGCTCGATGGCGTGTCCATCGCCGACCTGGTCGGCGGCGCGCTGGCCACCGAAACCGAGTGGGCGCTGGCGGCTTGATGCGGCCGCATTGAGCAAGCCGCCCGCCTGCCGGGCCCGGACCCCGGTCCGGGCTCGCGCGGGCGGGCTCTGTCATTGCCGGACGGCGCCTGCCCCGGCGCCGGTACACCTGGAAAGCCGATACGCGAGCCGCCATGCAACATTCCCGGGAACACCCCGCCGCCCCCGGCGCCGCCGAAATCCGCGCGGCGCTGTCCTGCTATCGCGGCGGCTGGCGCAGCGTGGCGGTCTTCAGCGCCGCCATCAACCTGCTGATGCTGGTGCCCTCGCTATTCATGCTGCAGGTCTACGACCGCGTGCTGGCATCGGGCAACCTCTACACGCTGGCCATGCTCTGCCTGATGGCCGCAGGGCTGCTCGCCGTCATGGGCGCGCTGGAGTACGCGCGCGGGCTGCTGCTCATACAGCTGGGCGCGCGCTTCGATGCGCTGCTGGGCCCGCGCGTGCACGGCGCGGCCTTCGCGCGCGGGTTGTCCGGTGCGCCGGCCAATGCGGCGCAGGCGGTGGGCGACCTGAACGCGCTGCGCCAGTTCCTGACCGGCAGCGCGGTGTTCGCGTTCTTCGATGCGCCGTGGTTTCCGCTGTTCCTGGCGGTGATGTTCCTGTTCCACCCCTGGCTGGGCGCGTTGGCGCTGGCTGGCGCCGGCCTGCTGATGGCGCTGGCCTGGGCCAACGAGCGGGCCTGCCGCCAGCCGCTGGCCGAGGCGGGCGCCCTGTCGGTACGCGCCAGCCTGTTGGCCGAAAGCCAGTTGCGCAATGCCGAAAGCATCCAGGCCATGGGCATGCTCGATGCCTTGCGGGCGCGCTGGCAGGGCCTGCATGGCGCCTATGTCGGCCTGCAGGGCCAGGCCAGCCGCCGTTCGGCGCTGGTCTCGTCCGTCTCCAGGAGCGTGCGCATCGCCCTGCAATCGGGCGTGCTGGCGGTAGGCGCCTGGCTGGCGCTGGACAACCGCGTCAGCGCCGGCATGATGGTGGCCGGCTCCATCCTGATGGGCCGGGTGCTCAGCCCCATCGACCAGGTGATCGCGGCGTGGCGGCAATGGGCCGCCACGCGGCTGGCCCAGCAGCGTCTGCAGGCGCTGCTGGCCGCGCACCCGGCGCCGGCGGCGGGCTTGCCGCTGCCCGCCCCGCAAGGCGCGCTGGCGCTGGAGACGGTCACGGTGGTGCCGCCCGGGGCGGCGCAGCCTTCGCTGGTGAACCTTAGCCTGGCGCTGGCGCCCGGGCAGGTGCTGGGCGTGGTGGGACCGTCGGGTTCGGGCAAGTCCACGCTGGCGCGGGCGGTGGCGGGCATCTGGCCGGCCCGCGTGGGCACGGTGCGCCTGGACGGGGCGGACCTGCGGCACTGGGACCGCCAGCGCCTTGGCGCATGGATGGGCTACCTGCCGCAGGACGTCGAGCTGTTCGCCGGCACGGTGGCCGAGAACATCGCACGTTTCGCCGTGCCGCAGGACCCGGCGCAGCGCCAGGCGCAGGACGCGCAAGTGATCGAGGCGGCCAGGCTGGCGGGCGCCCATGAGTTGATCCTGGCGCTGCCTCACGGCTACGACACCGTGCTGGGCGCGGGCGGGCTCGGCCTGTCGGGCGGCCAGCGCCAGCGGGTCGCGCTGGCGCGCGCCTTGTACGGCGATCCCAGGCTGGTGGTGCTGGACGAGCCCAACGCCAGCCTGGACGAGGCGGGCGAGCAGGCGCTGCTCGATGCCTTGCTGCGGCTGCGCGAGCGGCGCGTCACCGTGGTGCTGGTCGCGCATCGCCCCAAGGTGCTGGCCGCCGCCACCCACCTGCTGGTGCTGCGCGCCGGTCAAAAGCAGGCCTTCGGCCCGGCGCAGGAAGTGATGGCGCACGCCGGCGGCGCGGCCGCGCCCACGGGCAGGGCCGCCGCGACGCCCGCGGCTGCATCGCCGGCCAGCCTGGGCGCGCAGGCGTGGCGCGGCGTGCTGGATCTGCGGCGCGACAGGCAGGTGCAGGCATGAGCCAGGAGCGCGCGCGCGTGCTGCCCCTGCGGCCCGAGGCCGTGCCGCAGGCATCATCGGCTCCGGCCGCCGCCGATGCGCCGCGCGGCGGCGCGCGCCTGGGCTGGTGGGTGCTGGCGCTGGGGTTCGGCGGCTTTCTGGCCTGGGCCGCGCTGGCGCCGCTGGACAACGGCGTGGCGGTGCCCGGCACGGTCGTCGTGACCGGCGAGCGGCAGGCCGTGGAAAGCCTGGGCGGCGGCGTGGTGCGGGCGCTGCTGGTGCGCGAAGGCGAACGGGTGCGGGCCGGCCAGCCGCTGGTGCACCTGGACGCCACCGCCGCGCAAGGCCAGGTGCACAGCCTGCAGGCGCAGTGGCAGGCCGTGCAAGCCAGGCAGGCGCGCCTGGCTGCCGAGAAGGCGCAGGCCCCGGACATGCAAGGGCCGCCGGCCGGCTCCGCGCCTGCGCTGCGCGCGGCCTACGAGCGGGAGCGCCAGCTGTTCGGCAGCCGCCGCGCCGCGCTCGAAGGCGAGCTGGCCGGCATCCAGGCCAGCCTGCTGGGCAACCAGGCGCTGGCCGCCGGGCTGCAATCGGCGCTGGCGCAAAAGCGCGCGCAGCAGGCGCTGCTGCAAGAGCAGCTGGCCAGCCTGCGCGGGCTGGCCGAGGAAGGCTACGTGCCGCGCAACCGCGTGCTGGAACTGCAGCGCATGCAGGCGCAGCTGGCGGGCGAAATCGCCGCCGACCTGGGCACGCTGGGCCAGGCCCGCCAGCAGGCGGCCGAGCTGAAGCTGCGCGCGCAGCAGCGCCGCGACGCCTTTTTCGAGGAAGTGGACACCGACCTGGCGCAGGCCGCCGTGCAGGCCGAGCAGATCGGCCAGCAGCTGGCCACGGCGCGCTTCGAGCTGGCGCACACCGAGATCCGCGCCCCGGCCAGCGGCATGGTGGTGGGACTGAGCGCCCATACCGTGGGCGGGGTGGTGCAGCCGGGGGCGCGGCTGATGGAGATCGTGCCCGAGGACCGGCCCCTGACGGTGGACGCCAGCCTGCCGGTGCAAAGCGTGGACAAGGTCCGGGCCGGCCAGCCCGTGGAACTGATGTTCACGGCCTTCGACGCCGCCACCACGCCGCGCCTGCCGGGGCAGGTCACGCTGGTGTCGGCGGACCGCTTCGAGCAGGAGCGCACCGGCCAGCCCTACTACCGCTTGCGCGTGCAGGTCGATGCCGCCCGGCTGCAGGGCTTGCAGGGCTTGCAATTGCGCGCCGGCATGCCGGTGGAGGTGTTCGTGCGCACGGGCGAGCGTTCCATGCTGAACTATCTGTTCAAGCCGCTCATCGACCGTGCCCGGACGGCCTGGGGAGATGCATGAGGCTGGCGGGCAGGGCGGCCGATAGCGCGTTCGGGCGCGTCCTGGCCGGCGCGGCGCTGGCGCTGTGCCTGGTGGCGCCGGGCTGGTCCCTGGACTTTCGCCAGGCCTATACGCTGGCGCTGGCGGCCGACCCGGTCTGGGCCCAGGCGCGCGCCCAGGCCCGGGCCGATGCGCAGCAGGCCAGCCTGGGCCGCAGCGGCCTGCTGCCGCGGCTGGACTACCGCTATGCGCGCGGGCGCAACTGGTCCGAATCGCGCCAGCGCACGGCGCTGGGCAGCAGCACGCAGGAGTTCGACTATTCCAGCTATGCCTCGGCCTTCACCCTGACGCAGCCCTTGTTCGATGCGGCCGCCTACGCCCGCTATCGCGAAGGCCAGGCGCGCGCCCGGGCGGGGGCCTACACCCTGGCGCGGGCGCGCCAGGCGCTGGCCGTGCGGGTGTTGCAGGCCTATACCGACGTGCTGTACGCGCAGGATGCGCTGGACCTGGCCCGGGCGCAGGAGCGCGCGCTGCAGGAGGACGCGCGGCGCAGCGCGCGCTTCGTGGCCGGCGGCGAGGGCACCGTCACCGACCAGTTCGAGATCGAGGCGCGCCTGCGCGTGGTGCAGGCGCAGGCCATCGAGGCCGGCGACCTGCTGCGCGCGGCGCGCAATGCGCTGCGCGGGCTGACCGGCCCGGCCTGGAACGGTTCGACGCTGGCGCCCTTGCAGGAAGCCGGGCTGGACGTGCTGGAAGAGGCCCCGCTGCCGCTGGCGCGCTGGCGCGAGCTGGCGCTGGCCGGCAATCCGGAGCTGGCCGCGCAAAGGCAGCTGGTGCAGGCAAGCCATCAGCGCTACCTGGGAGAGCGCGCCGGCCACCTGCCCAGCGTGCGCCTGTATGCCCGCAGGCAGTTGAGCGATTCGAACGCCGAGAACCAGATCGGGCAGCGCTACGACACCAGCACCGTGGGCGTAGAAATCAACGTGCCGATCTACGGCGGGGGCCAGACCTCGGCGGCCAGCGCCCAGGCGCTGGCGCAAGAGCAGGCCTTGCAGCACCGCCTGCAGGCCGATACCACCGCCTTGCTGGACGATCTGGAGCGCCAGTTCGATACCCTGGCCAGCAGCCGCGCGCGCATCCAGGCCTACCAACTGGCCGCGCGGGCGGCCGGCGAGCGCGTGCGGGCCACGCGGCGCAGCGTGCTGGGCGGCGAGCGCACCAGCCTGGACGTGCTCGATGCCGAGCGCCAGCTCGCCGAGGCCCGGCGCGACCTGGCGCGGGCACGCTACGATTATCTGCTGGCCTGGCTGAGCCTGCGGTGGCAGGCCGGCATCCTGGCCGAGCAGGACGTCACGCGCATCGCGACCTTGTTCGGCACGGGCGCACCCCCGGACGCCCCGGCCAAGGCGGCGGTACGATTGCCACCATGACGCCAGACCGCCAAGCCGAAGGAGCCTGGGCCCGCTGGGTCCGGCGGGGCTATTTCGCCCTGGGCATGGGCCTGCTTGCGCTGGCCGTGGTGGGCGCCTTCCTGCCCGTCATGCCCAGCACCATCTTCGTGATCCTGGCCGCGGCCTGCTTCGGCAAGGCCTCGCCGCGCTGGGAGGCCTGGCTGCTGAACCACCCGCGCTTCGGGCCCGCGCTGGTGGCCTGGCGCGAACAAGGCGCGATCTCGGCGCGCGGCAAATGCATGGCCGTGGGCGGCATCTCGCTGGGGCTGCTGCTGTTCTGGCTGGGCGCGCGCCCGGGCTGGCTGCTGGGCGGGGCGGTCAGCGCCGGCATGCTGGGCTGCGCCCTGTGGCTGGCCACCCGGCCGGCGCCCAGGCCCGGCGACGGCCCGGCCGCAAAAGCAGAGTAAAAGAGCGCCTGGCGGCTTGCCGGCCCCCGAATATGTATCCAAGCTTGTATCGGGCGAACCGGCCGGCGCGATGGGCGTCAAAGGGGGCTTGAGGGGCCGTCCGGCCCCGTTTGCAGGGATTTTCCGCCACCCCCTGTTCCGCCGTGGTCCCGCTTGGGGGCCGCGGCGCTTCATCTTGCGGTAGCATTCGAGGTTACGCCCGCGGCCGGAGCGCGGGCGGAGGCCGCGGCGCCTCGGCATACACACGACAGGGAGGTCTTCGGGGCCGCAATGAAACAGTGGATCAAAAGGATACTCATCAGCCTCGTGGTCGTGGCCGTGGTGGCGGTCGTGGGCGTGGCAATCTTCCTGCTGACGTTTGATCCTAACGCCTACAAGTACAAGCTGGCCGAAGTGGTGCAGAACCGCTACGACCGCACGCTTTCCATCGACGGGCCGATCGAGCTGTCCCTGTTTCCCCGCATCGGCCTGGCCGTGCAGGACGTCTCGCTGTCCGAGGTCAACAGCACCGAGCAGTTCGCCGCCATCAAGAGCGCGCGCGTGGCCGTGGCCGTCTGGCCGCTGCTGTTCAACCAGCTGGTGGTGGACCACATCGCCATCAATGGCTTCCAGGCCCGCGTGGTGCGCGGCAAGGACGGCAACTTCAACTTCAGCAACCTGGTGGACCGCAATGCCGTGCCGATCTCGATCGACGGCGAGCCGGTCGTGCCCACGGCCGGGCAGGCCGCGGCCGGCGCGGCCCTGGAAGGCGCGCGCATGGGCGGGCAGGCCGTGGTCGACGCCTCCGAGGCGGTGCGCCGCGCCGACATGCAGATCGACATCGCCGGCCTGGATCTGAAGGACGGCGACATCCAGCTGCAGGACGCCATCAGCGGCATGGCGGTGCGGGTCAGCAGCCTGTCCATCGCCACCGGCCGCGTCACTTTCGACCAGGCCTTCGACGTCACGCTGTCGGCCAACATCGAGGGCGGCGATCCGCGCGTGCAGGCCAAGCTGGCCGGCCAAGGCCTGCTGATGCTCGATCCGGCCGCCATGCGCTATGCGGCGCAGCGCCTGGACCTGCGCCTGGACGGGCGGCTGGGCGACGTGCAGGCCAGCGCCATCACCGCGCGCGGCAACGTCGCCTTCGACGCCGGCCTGCGTTCGCTGGACGTGGCCGGGCTGGAGCTGGGCTTTGCCGGCGACGTGCAGGGCGCCTATCCCATGAAGGGCGTGGAGGCCTCGGTCAGCGTGCCGCGCCTGTCGGCCCATCCGGGGCGCCAGCGCCTGCAGATCGAGAAATTCGCGCTGCGGGCCACCGGCAACTGGGACGGCAGCCCCTTCGACGTGGGCCTGGATGCCCCGGCGCTGGACATCCGGCCCACCGAGGCTAGCGGGCAGGGCATCTCGGGCCGCGTGCGGGTGGACGGCCAGCAGGCGCTGGACCTGACCTTCGGCCTGACCGGCCTGAGCGGCAGCGCCGACGCGCTGGACATCAAGGAAGCCAAGTTCAATGCCGCGCTGCGCCAGGGCCAGCGGCTGGTCAAGCTCACCTCGGTCTCGCCGTTGTCGCTGAGCCTGCTGCAGCGCAGCTTCGCGCTGTCGGCGGTCAAGGGCGAGGTCGACATCACGGACCCCGAACTGCCCAAGGGCATGCTGCAGATCCCGGTGATCGGCAGCGTCTCGGCCGACCTGGCCAAGGACCTGGCGCGCGCGCGCATCAACGCCGTGCTCGAGGGCGGCAAGTTCGACCTGTCGGCCGACGTGACGCAGCTGGCGCAGGACCCCATCGTCAAGTTCGGCCTGGCGGTCGACATCCTGGACCTGGACAAGCTGGCCCCGCCGTTCGAGCCGGCGCCCAAGCCCGCCCAGGGCGGCGGCAACGGCGAGGGCGGCTCGCAGGGCGAGCGGCCCGTGCCGCCCCCGCCGCCGCAGGAAAAAACCTGGGATTTCACTGCCCTGCAAGGCGTGACCGCCGACGGCACGATCAAGGTCGGCGAGCTGGTGGTGCGCAACCTGAAGGCCAGCGAACTGAACGCGCAGATCCGGGTCGCCAATGGCCGGCTGGACATCTCTGGCCTGTCGGCCGCGCTGTACGGTGGCAAGGTGGCGGGACAGCTGTTCGCCGACAGCAAGGACAACCAGCTCGGCGCCAAGGTCTCGCTGGCCGGCATCGAGATCGATCCGCTGCTGACCGACGCCATGGGCCAGAGCAGCCTGCGCGGCAACGGCAGCCTGGCGCTGGATCTGCGCGCCAGCGGCGTCAGCGCCACCGAATGGCGCCGCACCCTGTCCGGCTCCAGCCAGCTGCGCCTGAAGGACGGCGCCATCAAGGGCATCAACGTCGCGCAGATGCTGCGCGAGGCGCGCGCCCTGGTCTCGGGCGAGGCCGGCGCGGCCCAGGCGGACGTGGCGCGCGAAACCGACTTCTCGTCGCTGGAGGCCGACCTGGGCTTTGCCAAGGGCATCGGCACGGTGCGGCGCCTGGCCATGGCCGCGCCGCTGCTGCGCATCACCCAGGGCAAGCCCGCCGAAATGAACCTGATCGAGTCCACGCTGGACATGACGCTGAACGTGCGCGTGGTCAACACGTCCACCGGACAGGGCGGCAAGGAGCTGGCCGAACTGCGCGACCTGACCATCCCTTTGCGCATCGTCGGCCCCTTCAAGCAGCCGGCCTATTCCATCCAGTGGCGCGGGGTGGGCAGCGAGGCGCTGCGCCGTTCGCTGGAGAACAAGCTGCTCGAGGAAGTCGAGCGCCGCACCAAGGCGCAGGCCGAGCCGGCGCCGGGCAAGCCCGATACGGGCACCGGATCGGGTTCGCTGATCGAGCAGGAAACGGTCAAGAGCCTGGGCAATGCCATCAAGGGGCTGCTGGGCCGCTGACGGCGCGCCGGGGGCCCCGGGCGCGGCTCAGGGCTGGCCGGTCAGCCGGCGGTACTTGGCCATCAGCGCGTCCTGGCCTTCGTGCCAGTCGGGATGCAGGGTGATGCACTCGACCGGGCACACGACCTTGCACTGCGGCTCGTCGTGGTGGCCGACGCATTCGGTGCAGCGTTCAGGGGCGATCTCGTAGATCTGCGGCCCCATGTAGATGGCGTCGTTGGGACACTGCGGCTCGCATACGTCGCAGTTGATGCACTCGTCGGTAATGCGCAGGGCCATGGCGTCAGGGCCAGGACTGCTCGCGCTTCTCGCGGGCCTTGACCTGCAGCCAGCGCTCGACCGAAGGGAACACGAACTTGCTGACGTCCCCGCCCAGGATGGCGATTTCGCGCACGATGGTGCCCGAGATGAACTGGTACTGGTCCGAGGGCGTCATGAACAGGGTCTCGACCTCGGGCAGCAGGTGGCGGTTCATGCCGGCCATCTGGAACTCGTACTCGAAGTCGGAAACCGCGCGCAAGCCGCGCACGATGACGCGCGCCTCCTGCTCGCGCACGAAGTCCTTGAGCAGCCCGGAGAAGCTGCGCACGATCACGTTGGGATAGTGGCCGAGCACTTCCTCGGCGATTTCCAGGCGTTCCTGCAGCGAGAAGAAAGGATTCTTGGCGCGGCTTTGCGCCACGCCCACCACCACCTTGTCGAACAGGCCGGCCGCGCGGCGGACCAGGTCTTCATGGCCGCGGGTCAGGGGATCGAAGGTTCCGGGATAGACAGCAGTGATCATCGTGCTTGGGCTCCGGGCCGAATGGAAAATCCTGGGCCTAAAGCGCGATTATTGACTTAATTCTGCGATGCAGCAAATTGGAAGAGGTGGTAGTGGACGGCGCCGGCCTTGTCCTGCCTGAGCAGGGTAAAGCCGGGCGGCGCGGCCAGCGGCGCCTCGGATTCGGCGTAGACCAGGCCGGCGGGCGCCAGCGCCCCGGGCAGCAGCGGCCACAGGCGTTCGAGCCAGCCCTGGCGAAACGGCGGGTCGAGCAGCACCAGGTCGTAGCCGGCGGCGCCGCGCAAGGCCGCCAGCGCATCGCCCGGGTGCACGCGCACGGCCTGCGCGCCAAGCTTCTGGCGCAAGGCCCGCAAGGCCGCCACGGCGCGCCGGTCGGTCTCGACCAGCAGCACCTCGCGCGCGCCGCGCGAGGCCGCCTCCAGGCCCAGGGCCCCGGTGCCGGCGAACAGGTCCAGCACCCGCTTGTCCGCGAACTCGCCCTGCCAGAAATGGCCCAGCCAGTTGTAGAGCGTCTCGCGCACCCGGTCCGGCGTGGGACGCAGGCCGGGCGCATCGATCACGGCGATGGGGGTGCGCCGGTAACTGCCGCCGACGATGCGAATATACTTCGTGGTCATGTTCAATTTCTTCAAGAAAAAGCCCCCCGCGCCGCCCCCGGCTCCCGAGCGCGAAGAGGCTGGCGCGCAAGCCCAGCCGCCCCAGGCCCCCGAGCCGGTCCCCGCGCCCGAGCCGGAGCCTGCGCCTGCGCCTGCGGAACCCGCCGCATCCGCTTCCGCCGCATCCGCTTCCGCAGAAGAATCCGCCTTCGCGGAATCCGCCGCGCCGCCTGCCGTCCCGGCGCCGTCTTTAGGGGCGACGCCCGCGGACGAACCGCAGCCTCTTGCCCGGCCCGAGGCGGCCGGCGGGTCCGATGCCGCTGCGGCCAAGGAA
Organism: Orrella sp. JC864; assembly: GCF_037026685.1. Classification (NCBI taxonomy): domain Bacteria; kingdom Pseudomonadati; phylum Pseudomonadota; class Betaproteobacteria; order Burkholderiales; family Alcaligenaceae; genus Orrella; species Orrella sp. JC864. Next base: position 106,898 of record NZ_JBANET010000012.1, read on the forward strand.
AAATCCTCCTGGCTGAACCGGTTGCGCAGCGGCCTGTCGCGCACGGGCAAGAGCCTGAGCGGGCTGTTCGTCGGCGTCAAGGTCGACGAGTCGCTGTTCGAGGAGCTCGAAACGGCGCTCATTATGGCCGATGCGGGCGTGGAGGCCACCGAGAAGCTGCTGGCCGCCTTGCGCGCCAAGGTGCGCAAGGACCGCATCGACGACGCCCAGCAGGTCAAGGCGGCCTTGCGCGAATTGCTCGCCGAGCATCTCAAGCCGCTGGAGCGCACGTTCGACCTGCAGCGGGCCAAGCCGCTGGTGGTGATGATCGCGGGCGTGAATGGCGCGGGCAAGACCACTTCCATCGGCAAGCTGGCCAACACCTTCCAGGCGCAGGGCGCCAGCGTGCTGCTGGCCGCGGGCGACACCTTCCGCGCCGCCGCGCGCGAACAGCTGATCGAATGGGGCGCGCGCAACAACGTTACCGTCATTTCGCAGGACGGCGGCGACCCGGCGGCGGTGTCCTTCGATGCCGTCAACGCCGGCCGCGCCCGCGGCGCGGGCGTGGTCATGATCGATACGGCCGGACGCCTGCCCACCCAGCTGCACCTGATGGAAGAGCTCAAGAAGATCCGCCGCGTGATCGGCAAGGCCGACCCGGCGGCGCCGCACGAGGTGCTGCTGGTGCTGGACGGCAATACCGGCCAGAACGCGCTGGCGCAGATCCGCGCCTTCGATGCGGCCATCAACCTTACCGGGCTGGTCGTGACCAAGCTCGACGGTACCGCCAAGGGCGGCACGCTGGCGGCGGTGGCCGCAGGCAGCCAGGGCGTGCGGCCCGTGCCGGTCTACTGGATCGGCGTGGGCGAAGGCATGCAGGACCTGCAGCCTTTCGTGGCCAAGGATTTCGCGGCGGCGCTGCTGGGCGATTAGGCGTCCCGCGCCGGCCGTGCCGCCGGGCAGGCCTGCCGCCCCGGGCGGGCCTGCCCGGCCGCCTGCTTCGACTTCCTACTTCCAGAACGGCTTGCTTTCCCCCAGCGCCACGAAGGCCCGCTCGGCCTGCTGGCTCAGGGCGTCGAGCCGGGCGGTGATCCAGCCGCGCGCGAACCAGGCCTGCGGGTGGCCGGCCGTCAGCGTCTCGAAGTGCGACAGGGCCACGTGCAGGTCGTTCATCTCTCCAAGGATGTCCTGCACGGCCGAGAGCGCCTTGCGGTAGGCCTTCACGCGCTGGGACGAAAGCAGCGGCTCGGCGAAGGACAGGCCGTAGCGCAGGCGCTTGCCTTTCTTGCGCAGCTCGTGGCGGGCCTCGGCCGGCAGCGAGAGAAACTGCGCCCCTTCGGCCACCAGCGCCTTGTGCCACTTGTGCAGCCGCTTCTCCAGCAGGGCGCGCAGCCGGGGGGGCGGCGGCGCGCTCAAGGGGATGATCTCGACCTCGCCGGCCAGCGCGGGCGTCTCGCCTTCGTCGCCGGACGGCTGCAGCGCAGCGCCGGCGTGGGCCGCCGATGTCCCCGCGCCGGATGCCGAGGCCGCCATCGCACGGCCGCCTGCCGCAGGATCGCCTGACGCGGTACCGCCCGCCGCGGGATCGCCCGCCGCAGCCGCGGACCGCGCGGGCGCGGTCCCGGCCGCGTGGGCAGCGGGCAGGCCGATGGTCCAGGCCAGCATTTCGAGCAGCCAGCCCTGGAAGCCGGCCGAGGCCGCCTTGGCGCGGGCATCGACGTCCGGGCCGGACGCGGGCAGTTCCAGGGCAGGCATGCCCGCGCGCTCGAGCGTGGGCAGCACGGTATCGCGCAGCACGTCGGCGTCGCGGCTCAGGCCGAAATCGGCGAAGTGCTGCCGGGCCGCCTGGACCAGTTCGGGGGCCGGGTCGGGCGTCCAGCCGCGAAACAGCTTCCAGGCCGAACGCAGGCGCCGCATGCCCACGCGCAATTGATGCACGTGGTCGGGGTTGCCGGCCAGGTAGCGGCCGTCGGTGTCCGCCTCGGCCAGCACCGTGGCGTTGCGCACCACCTGCTCCAGGCATTCGTAGCCCACCGCGCGCAGCGCCTGCTCGGGCGTCATGTCCGGCGCCAGCGGCGCGGTGCCCGCCGGCCAAGGAGCCCAGAAGCCCCGGACCACGCGTTCGCGCTCGGCGTCGCTGCCGGCCTGGGCCAGCGCCTGCGCCGTGCGCGCCAGCGCGTCGCCGCGTTCGGACTTGCTGCGCAGATCCAGCACCAGGCCATGCTTGCGCAGCCAGCGGCGGCCCAGGTCGAACACGGCGTCCAGGCGGCCAGAGACCAGTTCGAATTCGACTTCGCTAAGCGGCAGTTCGAGCTGGCCCGCGCGCAGGCAGCCGGTATCGAAGGCGGCCTCGACAGTGCCGTGACGGGTGCGGATGCGGCGCAGCAGGCGGCTGACGTCGGTTTCGTAGCGCACCGACAGCTCGCCCTTGAGCCCGGCCAGCACGGGCGCGACCGCGGTGTCGGCGTAGACCGACAGGTCCAGCACCGGACCCGGCCGCTCGTGGTTCAGTTCCATGCGCGCCAGCGCGTGATCGCCGGGCGCCTTGAGCGTCTGGACCCATTGCCGGCCTTCCTTGCGCAGGCGGATGGCCACCCGCGCCTTGGCCAGCTCGCGGCCCGGCGTGTCGAAATACAGGGCTTGCAGGCGGATGCGCGTGCAGGCGCCTTGCTCCAGTTCGCGGCGTACGCCGGCTCGGGCCGCACGCGGCACGTGCAGCTTCAATTCTTGTTCGGACATGATGATGCGACTTGCACCCTATAGGGACGTTGATCACCGATATTAGCGATATCCCCCGGGGGATTTGATGAATAGTCATAAAAACTTCATCAAATCGCGGTCCGATGTTGTTGTAAACGTTTGCAGCTGGCCGTCGGGCGCAAGCTGCCGCCGTGGCCAGGGCGCGGCCCGGTTCAGCCGTGCGGGGCGGCTCCGTTTAGCTGTGCGGGCGCGCCCGTTCAGCTGTGCGGCGCCCCCCGATAGCCCAGCTTGCGGGAGATTTCGGCGGTGCATTCGTGCAGCTGCCGCGCCACGGGACCGTCCCAGTCGGCATCGAACAGGCCGGTGGGACCCAGCGCGGTCAAGGCCAGCACCAACGCGCCCGTATGGTCGAACACCGGCGCGCTCAGCGCGTCCACGCCGGGCAGGGGCGTACCCAGGGCGCGCGCCATGCCCTGGCCGCGCACGGCGGCCAGCAGGGCCTGCCACTCGGCCGGATCGGGGCGGACCTGGTTGCGGCCGGTGACCACCGCCGCGTCGTCGGCCTCGCGCGCGATGTAGTGCTCGGCCACCTTGGGCGGCAGCCAGGCGGCATAGACGTGGCCGGTGGCGGTGTGCTGCATGGACATCACGGTGCCCTTGCGCATGTTCACGTGCACCGGATAGCTGGCTTCGGTGATGTGGATCATGGTGGGCCCGTGCGAGCCCAGCACCGACAGGGCCAGCGTATGGCCGATGGCGGCCGCCAGGCGCGCCACCTCGGGCAGCGCCAGGCGCACCGGATCCAGCCGCTGCAGGCTCACCAGGCCCATCTGCAGGGCGAAGGGGCCCAGCTCGTACTGGCCGGTGACCGCGTCCTGCTGCACCAGGCCCACCCGCACGAAGCTCACCAGGTAGGGATGCGCCTTGGCCGAGGTCATGCCGGCCGCCTGCGCCAGGTCGCGCAGGGTCATGGCGCGGCCGGCCTCGACCAGCGCGGCCAGCAGCGGAAAGCCGGTCTCGACCGACTGGATGCTGCGCTGGCCGTCGCGCGCGGCCCCTAGCGTGCGGCCAGCCATTGGTCCAGGCGCTCCAGGGTTTGCTCGCCGGCCACCAGGCCCAGCCGGGTGCGGCGCCAAAGGATGTCCTCGGCGCTGCGGGCCCACTCGTTCTCGGCCAGCCAGCGCACTTCGGCCTCGAGCAGGCCGGCGCCGAAGTCCTCGCCCAGGTCGGCCATGCCTTGCGCTGCGCCCAGCAGCAGCTCGGTCAGCGTGCCATAGGTGTGCACGTAGCGATGGGCCAGGGCCGGCGGCAGCCAGCGGTAGCGGTCCTGCAGCGCCGCCAGGTAGGCGGCCGGGTCGGCCCCCGGCATGTTGGCCCCGGGCAGCGGCGCGCTGGCGGTCCAGTCCTCGCGGCGGCCCGTGTAGGGCGCCAGCTTCTGCATGGCGTGCTGGGCAAGCTGGCGATAGGTGGTGATCTTGCCGCCGAACACCGACAGCAGCACGGGCTCGCCGCCGCGCCCGCCGCGCACGTCGAAGACGTAGTCGCGCGTGACGGTCGAGAGATCGCCCTGGGCGTCGTCGTACAGCGGGCGCACGCCCGAATAGCTCCAGGCGATGTCCCGGGCGCTGATCTGCTGCTTGAAATAGCGGTTGACCGCGCGGCACAGGTAGTCGGTCTCTTCGGGGCTGATGCGCGCCTGCGACGGGTCGCCGTCGAAGGCCACCTCGGTGGTGCCGATCAGGCTGTAGCGGTCCTGGTAGGGGATCACGAAGACGATGCGCCGGTCGTCGTTCTGCAGGATGTAGGCGTGCTCGCCCTCGTAGAGCCGGGGCACGGTGAAATGGCTGCCCTTGACCAGCCGGAGCTTGTTGGTGACCGGCCCCATGCCAGCCTGGCTGGCGATCAGCGACTGCAGGGCATGCACCCAAGGGCCGGTGGCGTTGACCAGAATGCGGGCGTTGACCGTGACCTCGCGGCCCTCGAGCGTGCGCAGGCGCGCCCGCCAGCCGGGCGTGCCCGGCTCGGCGCCGGGCGGGCCGCAGCCTTCCAGCCGGCGCAGCCCCACGCATTCGTGCCGGGTGAGCACGGTGGCGCCGCGCTCGCAGGCGTCCATGGCGTTGAGCACCACCAGCCGCGCGTCGTCCACGCTGCAATCGGAATAGGCAAAGCCGGTGGCCAGGTCGGCGCGCAGGGGCACGCCGGCCGGATCGCTGCGCAGGGCCAGGCGCCGCGCGCCGGGCAGGCGCGGCGAGCGGCGCGCCAGGTGGTCGTACAGGAACAGGCCCAGGCGCAGCATCCAGGCCGGGCGCAGGTGCCGGTCGTGCGGCAGCACGAAGCGCATGGGATGCACGATGTGCGCGGCGTTGTTCAGCAGCACCTCGCGCTCGGCCAGGGCCTCGCGCACCAGGCGGAACTCGCCGTGCTCCAGATAGCGCAGGCCGCCATGCACCAGCTTGCTGCTGGCCGAGGAGGTGGCCTGGGCCAGGTCGCCGCGCTCGCACAGCAGCACCTTCAGGCCGCGGCCGGCCGCATCGCGGGCGATGCCCGCGCCGTTGATGCCGCCGCCCACGACCAGCAGGTCGACGTCGTGGTGGCTGGCTGGCTGCTCGCTGGTCATGGCGTATCGGGGACAGGGTCGGTGCAATGCAGTTTACCTTGCGGGCCGGGCCGGCGCGCTGGCCTTTCGCGGCGGCGCTAAAATGCCGGTTTGATCCGCCTTGCCGGTCCCGCCATGTCCGCCTCCAGCACCCACACCCTTTCCGCCGTCCCCAGCGACAAGCCGCTGGGCGAGTTCTCCATTTCCCCTGTCGGCGAGATCATCGCCGAGCTGCGCGCCGGGCGCATGGTCATCCTGGTGGACGAGGAAGACCGCGAAAACGAGGGCGACCTGCTGATGGCGGCCGAGTTCGTCACGCCCGAGGCCATCAATTTCATGGTCACCCACGGGCGCGGGCTAGTCTGCCTGACCCTGACCGAAGAGCGCTGCCGCCAGCTCGACCTGCCCTTGATGGCCAGCCGCAACGGCACGCGCTACGGCACCAACTTCACCGTCTCGATCGAGGCCGCGCAGGGCGTGGAAACCGGCATCTCGGCGGCCGACCGCGCCCGCACCATCCTGGCAGCAGTGGCGCGCGATGCCAAGCCCGAGGACCTGGTGCAGCCGGGCCACATCTTCCCGGTCAAGGCCGTGCGCGGCGGCGTGCTGGTGCGCGCCGGCCACACCGAGGCCGGCTGCGACCTGACCCAGATGGCGGGGCTGACCCCGGCGGCGGTCATCTGCGAGATCCTCAAGCCCGACGGCACGATGGCGCGCCTGCCCGACCTGGTCCGCTTCGCCCAGCAGCACGGGCTCAAGATCGGCACCATCGCCGACCTGATCCAGTACCGCAACGAACACGAGTCGGTGGTCGAGCGCGTGGCCAGCACCACGATGGAGACGCCCTGGGGCACCTTCCAGGCCCACGCCTATCGCGACACGGCCAGCGGCGCGCCGCACCTGGCGCTGGTGCACGGCACCGTCAGGCCCGACGCCGAAACGCTGGTGCGGGTGCACGAGCCCACCTCGGTGCTGGACCTGCTCGATGCCGGCGCCGGCCAGCACAGCTGGGGCGTGCGGCGCGCCATGCAGGCCATCGCCGGCAGTTCGGCCGGCGTGCTGGTGCTGATGAACTGCGCCGAGCCGGCCGAGCTGTTCTTCCGGCAGGCCGGGCAATGGGGCAAGCCGGCCGGCCAGGCCGCGCCCCAGCGCGACGGCGGCCGCCTGGACCTGCGCACCTACGGCATCGGCGCGCAGATCCTGCGCGACCTGAACGTCGGCCAGATGCGCCTGCTGGCGCGCCCGCGCAAGATGCCCAGTATCATGGCCGGCTTCGGCCTGGAAATTACGGGTTACGATTGCGACCCCCCACCCACCCCGCAGGAAGGCAGCGCACCATGAATCCCTACACCATCGATCCGGACACCAACGGCGAAGGCCTGCACATCGGTATCGTGCGCGCGCGCTTTAACGAAGAAATCGGCATGGCCGAGCTGCAGGCCTGCCTGCAAGAGCTGGCCGAGCTGGGCGTGGACGAGCGCGACGTCATGGTCGTGAGCGTGCCCGGCGCGCTCGAGCTGGGTATCGCGCTGGCGCAGCTGGCCGACACGCGCGAGTTCGACGCCCTGATCGCGCTGGGCGCGGTCGTGCGCGGCGAGACCTACCATTTCGAAGTGGTCAGCAACGAGAGCGCCGCGCAGATCTCGCGCGTCGCGCTCGAATCGGGCATCCCGGTCGCCAACGGCGTGCTGACCACCGACACCGACGAACAGGCCCAGGCCCGCGCCGCCGAGAAGGGCCGCGATTGCGCCCGCACCGCCATCGAGATGGCCAACCTGATGGCCGCGCTCGAGCCCGAGGCCGACGACGAAGACGACGAGGACGAAGATTTTGACGACGACGAACAAGACGAACGCCGCTGAAGGCGCAACCGGGCGCAGCGCCCGGCGCCGCGCGCGCGAGTTCGCGCTGCAGGGCATCTATGCCTGGCTGCTGCGCGGCGGCGAAGGCACGCAGGATGCCGGCGAGATCGACGCCCACATCCGTGATTCCGAGGACTTCGCCGAGGCCGACGCGGCCTGGTTCAAGACGCTGCTGTACGGCGTGCTGAACCAGGCGCCGGCCCTGCGCGAGCGTTTCGCCCCCTTCGTCGACCGGCCGCTGGCCGAGCTTTCGCCGGTCGAGCACGGCATCCTGCTGATCGGCAGCTACGAGCTGGTGCAGCACGTGGAAGTGCCCTACAAGGTGGCCATCAACGAGGCGGTCGAACTGGCCAAGTCCTTTGGCGGCACCGACGGCTTCAAGTTCGTCAACGGCGTGCTGGACAAGCTGGCCGCCGAGGTGCGCGCCGCCGAAGTCCAGGCCGTGGCCCGGCGGCGCGCCTAGCGCGGCAGGCTGCGCGCGCCGGGGCGCCGGCCGCCACAGGAGGGCATTCCCATGACCGCCGAATTCGACCTCATCGCCCGCCACTTCAGCCGGCCGGTGCCGGCCGGCATGCTGGGCGCTGGCGACGACTGCGCGCTGATGCCCGTCCCGCCCGGGCGCCAGCTGGCCGCCAGCACCGACATGCTGCTGTGCGGCCGGCACTTCTTTCCCGACGTCGATCCGGCCGCCCTGGGGCACAAGGCCCTGGCGGTCAATCTTTCCGACCTGGCCGCGATGGGCGCCCAGCCGCTGGGCTGCCTGCTGGGGCTGGCGCTGCCGCGCGCCGACGATGCGTGGCTGGCGGCCTTTGCCGACGGCTTCTACGCCTTGGCCGAGCGCCACGGCTGTCCCCTGGCCGGCGGCGACACCACCCGGGGCAAGGAGCTGGCCATCAGCGTAACGGTGTTCGGCGCCATCGATCCTGACCGGGCCTTGCCCCGTTCGGCGGCGCAAGCCGGCGACGACATCTGGGTATCCGGCGAGCTGGGCGCGGCCGACCTGGCGCTGCGGCTGATGCAGGGCAGCCTGCCCGCCGACCCCGCCCGCCTGGCCCTGGCCCGCGTGGCGCTCGAATGGCCCGCCCCGCAGCTGGCGCTGGGGCGCGAGCTGGCCGGCATCGCGCATGCCGCCATCGACATCTCCGACGGCCTGATGCAGGACCTGGGGCATATCCTGGCCGCCAGCGGCTGCGGCGCCGAGTTGCGCTATGCCAGCGTGCCGGCGCACGAAAGCCTGCAGGGCGTGCCCGAGCCGGTGCGCCGCCAGGCGCTGCTGGCCGGCGGCGATGCCTACCAGCTCTGTTTCACGGCCGCGCCGGCCCGGCGCGCGCGTATCGAGCAGGCTGGCGCGCGCGCCGGCGCACGGGTGACCCTCATCGGCACCGTGCAGGCCGAGCCCGGCCTGCGCGTGCGCCTGCCCGATGGCGGCCTGCTGCCGCCCATGCCCGGGGGCTTTGACCATTTCCGGGATGCGCATGGCGCTTGATCCCCGCCCCGAACCCCGCAAACGCAAGGAAAGGCTGGACTGGCCCAGCCTGGGCTGGGTCTGCCGCGATCCGGGCAGGCTGATCATGTTCGGCTTCGGCAGCGGGCTGCTGCGGCCGGGCCCCGGCACCTGGGGCACCCTGCTGGCCTGGGGGCTGTGGGTGCTGGCCGCGCCTTCCTCGCCGGACTGGGCGGTGGGGCTGTTCCTGCTGGCGGCCTATGCCTATGGCTGCTGGGCGGCGCAGCGGGTGGGCCGCGAACTGGGCGTGTCCGACCACAGCGGCATGGTCTGGGACGAAATGGTCGCCTTCTGGCTGGTGTTGTGGCTCACTCCTGGTACGCTTATGGGACAGGCCTGCGCCTTTGCGCTCTTTCGGCTGTTCGACATCGCCAAGCCTGCGCCCATCCGCCAGTTCGACCGGCGGCTGAAAAACGGCTTTGGCGCCATGTTCGACGACCTGCTGGCGGCCTTGTTCACCCTGTTGACCCTTGCCATTGCCGTACGACTCGGAGCGCCCCTATGAGCAGCGATCCCGCCCCGCCCCAAAGTCCTGACGAGGCCGCCGCCTTGCAGGCGGCAGGCGCCTCGCATGCGCGGCTCAGTTTTCCCGAGGTGCTCACGCTGGCCGACGTGCTGCAGGCCCGGCTATGGAAAATAGCGGTGGCCGAGTCGTGCACCGGCGGGCTGCTGGCCGCCTCGCTGACCGAGCTGCCCGGCTCCAGCGCCTGGTTCGAGCGCGGCTTCGTCACCTACAGCAACGAGGCCAAGATCGAGCAGTTGGGCGTGGCGCCGCAGATCCTGGCCGAGCACGGGGCGGTCAGCGAGCAGGTCGCCCGCCAGATGGCCACCGGCGTGCTGGCCGCGGCGCAGCAGGCCAACGTGGCGGTGTCCATCACGGGCATCGCCGGGCCGGGCGGCGCGGTGCCGGGCAAGCCGGTGGGCACGGTGTGCTTCGGCTTTGCCCAGCGCGGGCCGGACGGCCTGCTGGTGTGCGCCAGCACCCGGCACTTCGACGGCGACCGGGCCGCGGTGCGCGCGGCCTCGGTGCAATACGTGCTGCGCACGCTGGCGCTGTTCAGCGCACAGCGTTGATCGCGTCGCGGGTCTGGCGCGCGGCGCGCGCGGCGGCCTGGCGCCATTGCTCGCCGCCGCCGGCATACAGGATCGCCCGCGACGAATTGATCATCATGCCCGTGCCGGCCGCATTGCGGCCGGCGCGCACCGTGGCCGGTATGTCGCCGCCCTGCGCGCCGATGCCCGGCACCAGCAGGGGCAGGTGTTCGCCGACCCGCCGGCGCACCGCGGCCAGTTCCTCGGGAAACGTCGCGCCCACCACCAGCGCGCATTGGCCGTGGGTGTTCCATTGCCCGGCGACCATGTCGGCCACCCGCAGGTACAGCGGATCGCCGTTGTCGGTGCGCAGGAACTGCAGGTCCGAGCCGCCCGGGTTGGAAGTGCGGCACAGCACGATCACGCCGCGGTCGCGCCAGGCCAGGTAGGGCTCGACCGAATCGAAGCCCATGTAGGGGCTGACCGTGACGGCATCGGCCTGGTAGCGCTCGAAGGCCTCGCGCGCGTAGTTCTCGGCGGTGGCGCCGATGTCGCCGCGCTTGGAATCCAGCACGATGGGCAGGCCCGGGTGATGGGTGCGGATGTGCGCGCACAGGGCCTCGAGCTGGGCCTCGGCGCGCTCGGCGGCGAAATAGGCGATCTGCGGCTTGAAGCCGCAGACGTAGGGCGCGGTGGCATCGACGATGGCGGTGCAAAAGCGCAGGATGGCGTCGGGCTGGCCCGCGAACTCGGCCGGAAAGCGGCGCGGGTCCGGGTCCAGCCCCACCATCAGCAGGGAGTTCGAATCGGTCCAGGCCCGATCCAGTTTTTCGGTGAAGGTCATGGCGGTCCGGTCAGTGCAGCTTGACGCGCGGCTGGGTGCGCCGCATCAGCAGCCGCGCCAGCGCCAGCGTGGCGGTGCGGCCCACGCCCAGCACGGCGCGGTGGTGCATCAAGTGCAGGCTCATGTACATCAGGCGCGCCAGTGTACCGCTTACGAACAGGCCCTTGCCGGTGAGCTTGCCCATCAGGCTGCCGGCGCCGGCGTCCTGGCCCAGCGAAACCAGCGAGCCGTGGTCCTGGTAGACGTAGGGTTTTTGCGGCTCGGGCCGCCCGGCGATGCGCGCGCCCAGCAGCTCGGCCAGGTATTCGGCCTGCTGGTGCGCCGCCTGCGCGCGGGCCGGCACGGTGCGGCCGTCGCGCCAGGGCGCGGCGGCGCAGTCGCCCATGGCCAGGATGTGCGGATCTTCGGTGTGCAGGCGGGCATCGACCTCGATCTGCCCGATCCGGTTCTGGGGCAGCCCCAGCCGGGCCGCCACGGGCAGGCCCCGGATGCCCGCCGCCCACATGCACAGGCTGGCCGGAAAGCTGCGGCCGTCGGCGGTGCGCACTTCGTTGGCCGCCACCTCGGAGACGCGGCAGTCGGTGTGCACCCGCACCCCCACCTCGGCCAGCCGCGCCATGGCGGCCTCGGAGATGCGCTCGGGCAGGGCGCCCAGGATGCGCGGTCCGCCCTCGAGCAGCGTCAGCGTCATGTCGCGCTCGGGCCGGAAGTGGCTCAGTCCGTAGGCGCTGACCACGTGCCCGGCTTCGTACAGCTCGACCGACAGTTCCACGCCGGTGGCCCCGCCGCCCACGATCACCAGGTCCAGCTTGGCCTGCGGGTCGGTGCGCCGGGCCTCGTTGAGCTTGACCATGGCCTGCAGGATCAGCAGGCGAAAGCGCTCGGCCTGCTCGACCGTATCGAGCGTGACGGCATGCTGCTCGGCCCCCGGGGTGCCGAAGAAGTGGGAGGTGCTGCCGATGGCCAGCACCAGCGTGTCGTAGGACAGCATGCGCTCGGGCACGACCTGCTCGCCGTCGGGCGTGGCCACGGCCGAGATCCGCAAGGTGCGGGCCTGGCGGTCCACGTCCAGCATGCTGCCCAGCACGAAGGTGAACCGGTTCAGGCGGGCCAGCATCAGGTAGGACAGGCCTTCCTGCTGCACGTCCATGGTGCCGGCGGCCGCTTCGTGCAGCGAGGGCTTCCAGACGTGCAGGGGCCGCGCATCGACCAGGGTGACGGCCTGCGGGCCGTAGCGCCGGCCCAGCCTGGCGGCCAGTTCCAGGCCGCCGGCGCCGCCGCCGACGATCACGACGCGGTGAGGAGGGGACTTTTCAGGCATGGCGGGTGTCCGAGCGTTGAACCAGCCCTGAGTGTGCCGCGTCCGCCGCGGGGCGGCAAATGCAGGACGCTGCGGAGCTTTTCGGTGTGTATGCGGAGTTTGCGCGGCCCGGGAGACGGCGGGCTGGCCGCCGCCCTAGAAATGGTGCCCGAGATAGCGGCTCACGCCGATGGTGACCCAGGTGGCCACGGTAAAGATCAGCGACAGCATGACCGCGGCGCTGCCCAGGTCCTTGGCGCGCCCGAGCAACGGATGGATCTCCACCGACAGGGCATCGGCCAGGGCCTCGATGGCCGAATTCAGCAGCTCGACCACCAGCACCAGCACCACGCACAGGATCAGCACCATGACTTCCAGGGCATTGCGGCCCAGGAAAAAGGCGGCGGGGATCAGCAGCATGGCCAGGGCCAGTTCGTGCCGGAACGCGGCTTCGTACTTCAGGGCGGCCTTGAAGCCCTGGAACGAGTAGCGCATGGCCTTGGCCAGGCGCCGGATGCCGCCAGTGCTTTTGTAGGGTGAGGAACCGGGTGTCGCCATGTCTGCCTGTACGGGCTGCCAAGAGGGCCGCGTTGCTAGCCGGCGCTGCCGTTGCCGGTGCGCATAAGATAACCGACCCGCCGGCCTTGCGGGAGCCCGGGCGCGTTCAGGCCAGCTGGCCCGCCTGTCCGTGGGACGGATCCAGACGCGCATGCAGCTTGGCGTACTGCCGGGTGAACACCGCGCCGTAGAAGAAGATCTGCGAGGAATAGAAGATCCACAGCAGCAGGGCGATGACCGAGCCGGCCGCGCCATAGGCCGAGGCCACCGACTCGCGGCTCAGGTACAGGCCGATGCCCCACTTGCCCACGATGAACAGCAGGGCGGTGACCACCGCGCCCGGGATGACGTCGGACCAGTAGAGCTTGACGCTGGGCAGCAGCTTGTAGACCACGGCGAACAGCGCGGTGACCACGGCGAACGAGAACAGGCTGGCGATCATCGAGCCGGCCTGCGCGAAGGCCGCGTGCGACCAGAAGGCCCCGTAGTGGCGCTGGGCGGCCGCCAGGCCGGCATTGACGCTCAGCGAGATCAGTAGGAACAGGGCCAGCACCAGGATCAGCCCGAAGGCCTGCAGCCTGGCGCGCACCAGGCCCTTGATGCCGCTGGAGGCGTCGGGCGGCACTTCCCACAGCTCGTCCAGGCTGCCCTTGAGCTCGTTGAAGGCCGTGGTGGCGCTAAAGACCAGCACGCCGATGGAAATGAGCGCGGCCATGCCGCCGCTGCCCGATTCGTGGGCGCTGGCGATCACCGTCTGGACCACCTCGGCGCCGCGCTCGCCGGTCAGGTCGCGCAGCTGCCCGACCAGCTCGGCCTGCACGGCGTCCTCGCCGAAGAACACGCCGGCCACGGCGATCACCAGGATCAGCATGGGCGCCAGCGAGAACACCATGTACAGCGCCAGGGCCGCGCCCTTGCTGGACGCGCGGCGCAGCGACCAGTACCTGGCCGATTCGATCAGCAATTCCTTGACATGGCGAGGGCGCAGGAAAGTGGGGGCGAAGCGATTGGGCATGTCCGGCACGTTTGCGACGACGACCGGGCCAGTGTAGCGCCAGCGCGGCGCGCGGGCCTGTAAGCAGCTGTATGGGGGTGTGGGGGGGGAACCGGCCGCTAGAGCGGGCCGGCCAGGTTGAACAGTGCGTCGCCACGGACGCACAGGGTAGGGAAACGCCGGCACGAGACTATGCCGTCGGCCGCAAAGCGCATTGCCAGCGGCTCGCGCAGCGGATCCTGCAGACTGTGCAGATACGCGGCCAATTGGCCTTGCCGGACCGGCTCGCCCGTTTTGACCAGGGGCTCGAACAGGCCGTCCTCGGGCGCGTAGAGGGCCTGGCGCGGGCCCAGGGACTGCAACATCTGCGTGGGTCCGGCCGGCTCGCACGGCAGGGTCGGCGCGATGCCGTAGTGGCGCAGCACTCGCCGTACACCCTGTTCGGCCAGCGCCAGTCCGGCGGGATCCAGCGTGCCGCCGCCGCCCAGCTCCGTAGTCAGGGCAGGGATGCCGCGCTGGGCGGCGGCGGCATAAAGTGTGGTGGCCCCGCCGCCGGCCGAGCCGCTGGTAAATACGCTGTGCGGCGCGCCAAAGACGCGCAGCAGCGCGTCCAGCGCCTGCCGCTCGGCAGGGTCCTCGCGTCGTTGCGCGAGCGCGCTGTGGGCGTAGTCCAGCGATTTGCCGCCCGAGTGGATGTCCAGCACCACGTCGGCCATGGCGAACAGCACGCTCTCGACATAGTGGGCAAGCATCTCGGTGGGGGTACCGTTCGCCCGGCCTGGGAACAGGCGGTTCAGGTTGCCTTCGTCCAGCGGCGAGACGCGCCGTCCGGCCGCTACCGCCGGAAAGTTCAGGCTGGGAATGAGGATGACGCGCCCTTGCAGGTCCCGAGGCTGCAGCTGGCGGGCCAGGCGCATCAAGGCGATCTGGCCCTCGTACTCGTCTCCGTGATTGCCGGCTGTCAGCAGAGCCGTAGGCCCCTTGCCGTTTCGCAGGCACACCAAGGGGATTTGCAGCATGCCGTAGGCCGACAGGTCGGTGGAAATGGGCACGTGCAGGCAGCCGGACTGCTTGCCGTCCTGCTCGAAATCGACATGGGTCCAGATACGGCTTGGCACAGACATGGAAGTATCCTTGCTCGGGATCGTCGGATGCATAAGGGGGGCGGGCCGTTCAGAGCAACTGGCTCAGGAACTGGCGCGCCCGGGGATGCGAAGCGGCGGTGAAGAAGGCCTCGGGGGGCGCCTCTTCGACGATCTGTCCCGCATCCATGAAGATCACCCGGTCTGACGCGGTGCGCGCGAAACCCATCTCGTGGGTCACACAGATCATGGTCATGCCTTCCTGCGCCAGGTCGGTCATCACCTCGAGCACTTCCTTGATCATCTCCGGATCGAGCGCAGAGGTGGGCTCGTCGAACAGCATCACCTTCGGGCCCATGGCCAATGCGCGGGCGATGGCCACGCGCTGCTGCTGCCCGCCCGAGAGCTGGCCGGGATACTTGTGCTGCTGCTCGGGGATGCGCACGCGCTCCAGGTAGTGGCGGGCCACGTCCTCAGCCTGCGCGCGCGGCATGCCGCGCGCCCGGCGCAGGGCAAGCGTGCAGTTCTGCAGCACGGTCAGGTGGGGGAACAGGTTGAAGTGCTGGAACACCATGCCGATGTCGCGGCGTACCTCGTGCATGCGCGGCGTGCGGCGTTCGAGTCGCCGGCCGTTGACCTCGACGGTGCCGGCATCGTGCACTTCCAACTGGTTGATGCAGCGGATCAGGGTGGACTTGCCCGATCCCGAGGGCCCGCAGATGACCACGCGCTCGTTGCGCGCCACCGTCAGGTCCACGCTGCGCAGCGCGTGGTAGCTGCCGTACCATTTCTCCAGGCCGGCGATGCGTACTGCGGGCTGGCCGGCGTCGTTCAAAGTGTTCATAGGATCGATTTCTTGACGAAGGTTCCGTGGCGCTAGCGCCGGCCCGAGGCCAGCATGTGCATCTCCAGGCGCCGCACGAGCTGCGAGATCGCCAGGGCCAGGATCAGGAAGATCACGCCCACGGCCACCATCGGTTCGGCGTAGCGGAACGAATCCGAGCCGACCTCCAGCGCGATGCCCAGCATCTCGGGCACGGCGATCACCGCCAGGTAGGGCGTGGCCTTGAGCGCCGAGACGAAGTAGTTGCCCATGGGCGCGGCCACGTTGCGCAGCATTTGGGGGGCCAGCACGCACCAGACGATATCCAGGCGCCGCAGGCCCAGCGCGCGGCCGGCCTCGAACTGCCCGGTGTCGATGCTGTCGATGCCGCCCTTGAACACCTCGGCCAGGTAGCCGCTGTAGTAGATGGACAGGCCCAGCACGCCGGCGGCGGCCGAGGACAGGGTCAGCCCGTAGTGCGGCGCGACGAAGTAGACGAAATACAGCTGCACCAGCACCGGAGTGGAACGGATGGCGTCGATGAGAAAGCGCATCGCATAACCCATCCAGCGGTTGCTGCGGCGCAGAATCTCCAGCACGAAGCCCAGCACGGTGGCGCCCAGGCAGGCGGCCACGGTAATCCACAGGGTGGTGGGCAGGCCCTGGAGAATGATGGGCAACACCGACAGCGCGAAATCCAGTTCAAATTTCACGATTGCCCCTTTGCGGTACCTGGACCCGGCGCTCGAGATAGCGGCCGAACACCGTGGCCGGATAGCACAGGATCAGGTAGGCCAGCATCAGCGCCGTGTAGATGCCCACCGGGTTGTATTCCAGTTCGGCGATCTGCTTGGCGCGGAAGGTCATGTCCGTCAGCGTGATGAGCGAGACGATGGAGGTGCCCTTGACCAGTTGGATGAACTGGTTCACGAAGGTCGGGGTCATCGCCGCCATGGCCTGCGGCAGTTCGATCAGCACCAGGATGTGCAGGCGCCGCAGGCCCAGCGCGCGGCCGGCTTCGACCTGTCCGCTGTCCAGCGATTGCAGCGCGGCGCGCACCGCCTGGCTGCCGTAGCCGCCGATGTTCAGCCCCAGCGCCATCGCGCCCACCGTCATGGCCGACAGGCGCACGCCGAAGCTGGGCAGCGAGTAATAGAGCATGAACAGCAGGATCAGCACCGGCGAACTGCGCCAGAACTCGATCAGGCAGGTGGCGGCTAGGCGCGCGGGGCCGCGCGCGAAGTGCTGCCACACCCCCATGATCAGCGCGAAGGGCACGGCCCACAGCATGCCGTAGAGGGTAACCAGCACGGTCACGCGCAGGCCCTCCAGGATGCCGCCCAGTATGTCCAGGGTAGTCATGACGCTGGCCTCCTATGGGCCGTCAGAATTCGCCGGCGCACACCTTGGCGGTGGTCACCGCCTCGGACACGCGGTCTTCGTCGGTGAAGTTGTATTGCGCCATCAGCGTGTCGACCACGCCATCGGCCTTGAGCCGGGCCAACTGCTCGTTATAGGCCTGGCGCAGCGCATCGTCGTCCTGCCGGAAGGCGATGGCCGTGTACATCATCGAGGGCACGCCGTTACGCACCAGCCCCTTGAAAGGCACGGTGCGCTCCACGCCTTCGAGCTTGCCGTCGGCCAGCAGGCCGGCGACGCTGGGCGCCGACAGCGTGACCGCGTCCACGCGCCCGGCCATCAGGGCCGAGATCATGGCCTGGGCATCGCCCAGGTAGGTCATCTGCGAGGCCGGCACGCCCGCGTCAAGAGCGTTCCTGGAATTGAGGGTGCCGCGCCCGCCGGTCAGGCGGATCTTGGGATTGGCGATGATGTCGTCATAGCTGTGGATGTTCAGCGGATTGCCGGCCTTGACCAGCAGGCTGTCGCCCACGGCCAGGTCCGGTTCGCTGAAGATCACGGCCTTGCAGCGCTCGGGCGTGATGGCGATGCCCGAGGCCA
Organism: Orrella sp. JC864; assembly: GCF_037026685.1. Taxonomy (NCBI): domain Bacteria; kingdom Pseudomonadati; phylum Pseudomonadota; class Betaproteobacteria; order Burkholderiales; family Alcaligenaceae; genus Orrella; species Orrella sp. JC864. The sequence continues at coordinate 124,131 of NZ_JBANET010000012.1, forward strand.
CCATGTCGAAGCGTCCGGCGTTCAGCCCCGGGATCAGCGCGCCGAATTCGGTGATGACGAAATCGATCTTGGTCACGCCCAGCGGGGCGAAGGCCGCGCGCACCAGGTCCGGGTGAAAGCCGGCGGCCTGGCCTTGCTCGTCGCGATAGCCCCAGGGATAGCGATTGTGGATGCCGATGGTCACCGACTTGTTCTTCAGGATGGTGTCCTGGGTGTCGGCGCCTTGCGCCGTCGGCAGTGCGGCGTACAACAGCGCGCAGGCCGCGCCGGTGGCGGCCGCCAGTTTTTTCCAGCTGTTCGTGGCTTGGGTCATGGTGTTCCCCTTGGTCTTTGGATGATGCACGGATGGTGCCGTCGGCGGACGGCGCATGGGTGGTTCGCGGTGCTAGCCCGCGTGCTGCGCGTAGGCGTCCAGGCCCGCGCGCAGATCCTGCCTGAGCGATTCGACGGCTTCCAGCCCGATGGACAGGCGCACCAGCGGCCGGTCGGTGGCCGGGTAGGGGCGGCTGGCCTGCAGTTCGCCAGGGTAGTAGGCCGCCAGGCTATGCACGCCGCCCCAGCTGGCGCCGATCGGAAACTGCTGCAAGGCGCCGAAGAAGGCATGGAAGGCAGCCGGCGGCGCCTCGCGCAGAACCAGCGAGAACAGGCAGCCGTAGCCGGCGTAGTCGCGTTTCCACAAGGCGTGGCCGGGATCGCTTTCCAGCGGCGGGTACATGACCTGCTCGATCTCGGGCTGCTGGGCCAGCCAGCGGGCCAGCGCCAGCGTGGCCTGGCCCTGCGCGGCCAGGCGCAGTGCGAAGGTTTCCAGGCCACGCAGCACCAGGAAGCAGTCTTCGGGGCTGACCTGCTGGCCCAGGATGCTTTGCGTCTCGCGCAGCACCGCGTAGTGCTCGGCGTCGTTGGTGCTGACCGAGCCCATCAGCACGTCGGAATGTCCGCTGAAGAACTTGGTGGCAGCCTCGACGCTGAAGTCCACGCCGTGGGCCAGCGGACGAAAGCCCAGCGGGCTGGCCCAGGTGTTGTCCATCATGGTCAGCACACCGCGGCGGCGCGCCACGGCGGCGATGGCCGGCACGTCGGCCATTTCCATGGTCAGCGAGCCGGGCGCCTCCAGGCAGATCAGCCGCGTGTTGGGACGGATCAGGGCCTCTACGTCGGCGCCCAGCGTGGGCCGGTAGAGTTCGACCTGCACGCCCATCTGCGCCAGCCAGCGCTGGCAAAACGCCAGTAGCGAGCCATAGCAAGCGGCCGAAACCAGCACGTGGTCGCCGCCGCGCACGAAGGCCATCACTGTCGTCATCAGGGCGGCCGCGCCCGAGGGCGTGACCACGCAGTGGCGGGCCTGCTCCAGTTCGGCGATGCGGGTCTCGAGCAGGCGGGCCGTGGGCGTGCCGGTGATGCCGTAGCTGTAGCCGTCGGGTTGGCGCTGCTTGCGCTCCACGAAGTCGTCCAGCGTGTCGAACACCACGGTGGAGGCGCGCCAGACGGCGGGCGAAAGGCTGGCGAAGGGGGGCGAGGCGGACCCGGCGTCACGGGTGGGAAGGCTCATGGCGGTGCGGCAAGCGGCAAAGTCATCGATGTGGCAAGTTTGCGTGGCCCGCCATATCATTTCAACAATCAAGTCTAATAAATCAATAAGTGGTACTTATACGTGGACATGCGCGACATCCAGATCTTCCGGGCCGTGATGCAGGCCGGCACCACCAGCAAGGCGGCCGTGCTGCTGGGCATCTCGCAGCCAGCCGTCAGCCAGGCCATCCGGCGGCTCGAGACCGACTCCGAACTGCGCCTGTTCGACCGGGTGCGCAGCCGGCTGGTGCCCACGCAGGAAGCCGAGGCGCTCAAGGTCGAGGTGGATCGCTGCTTTGCCGGCTTCGAGATGATCGAGCACCGCATCCGCAGCCTGAAGTCCTTCGGGGTGGGGCGATTGGCCATCGGCTCTCTGCCGGCCCTGGGCATGGGCTTCATGCCGCGCGCCATCGCGGCCTTCGAGCTGGGGCCGCGCCGCATCCAGCTGTCGTTCCAGATCATGAGCTCGCGCGAGGTGCTGCAGCAGGTCACCGCCGGGCAGTTGGACTTCGGTCTGATGGCTGACGAGATATCGGTGGCCGGGTTGGAACACTCGCCCTTCATCCAGCAGCCTGGCGTAGTGGCAATGCCGGCGCGCCATCCGCTGGCCCGCAAGGCCATCATCGAGCCGCAGGACCTGTGCGAGTATCCTTTTCTTGCGCTCAACCCGGAGGACGCCAGCCGGCGCCGCCTGGAGACGGCCATGGCCGAGCGCGGGCTGGCGCTGCGGCCGGTGCTCGAGACGCCCTATGCCTTCTCGGTGTGCGAGTTCGCCAGGCGCGGGCTGGGCATCGGCCTGATCCATCCGGTCACCGCCGTGGACTACCTGAGCCGCGGCGTGAAGATCAAGCGCCTGTCCATCGACGTGATGTTCCGTTCATTACTGGTTTTCCGGCCCGGACGGCCCTTGTCTTTGAATGCGCAGGAGCTGCTGCGGACCATGCGCATCCAGGCAGCTAAGGATCTGCGCCTGATCGAAACCGCGCTGAAGTAGGGGGCTGGCCATGGAGCTGCGATAACTGCACTATCTCGTCCGTGTGGCCGAACTGGGTAGCATCGGCAAGGCTATTCGCTGTTGTGGTCGCTGCCAGGCGTGATCGTCTCGCCGCATAGCGCGGGTTTTTCCGGTGGGAATGCGGATAGGGTGCGTGAAATATTCCTGGAAAACTTGGCGCGATGGGAGCGCGGTGCGCCACTGCGCAACCGCCTGTCGACATAGCCCGCGCCACCGCCGGGCCGTCCTTGTATGATGATGCGCCCAACGACAAGGAACGGTACAGGCACCGTTGTGAAAGTTCTTCCCCCGCACCGCATCGCGCCGACGCCATCGCTGACCGACCAGTTGGCCCAGGCCTTGCTGGCGCGCATCGCGCGGGGCGAGCTGGCGCCGGGTGACCGCCTGCCCTCGGAAGTGCGGCTGGTCGAGGAGTTCGGCGTCAGCCGCACCGTGGTGCGCGAGGCGCTCTCGCGGCTCAAGAGCGAGGGCGCGGTGCAGGGACGCCAGGGCAGCGGGGTGTACGTGACCGAGCAGGCGCGCCTGCGGCCGCTGCGCATCGAGGCGGCCACGCTGGCCTCGGCGCATGCCATGTCCAGCATCATCGAGCTGCGCCGCGCGCTGGAGGTCGAAGGCGCGGCGCTGGCCGCGGCGCGGGCCACGCCGGCGCAGCTGCAGCACATCGAGGCGGCCGCGCAGGCGGTGCTCGAGGCGCTGCAGGCAGGGCGGGGCGTGGTGCCTGCCGACATCGCCTTTCACCGGGCCATCGCGCAGGCCAGCGGCAACCCCTTCATCGTGCAGACGCTGGATTTCTACAGCCAGTTCCAGCTCTCGGCGGCGCAGTCCGGCCATGCGCCGGCACCGCGCCAGGCGCAGCGCATCGGGGCCGAGCACCAGGCCATCGTGCAGGCCTTGCGCCTGGCCCAGCCCCGGCGCGCCGCCGATGCCGTGCGGCGCCATCTGCGTAACGAGGCGCAGCGCGAGGCCGGGGCGGGCCACTGAGGCCCTGTCCGGCGCCTCCGCCCACGCGCAATGCGTCCCGGCGTCAGGGCCGGCCGCGCCCATTTAGCGTAAACCCTAGCGGGGGCTAAAGTGCTCATGTTGTAGTATTACCTGATAATCAAGAAAGACGCAGCGCGGCCCGCGCACGGCCCTGGAACGCCTCCAGGCCTGCCGGCATGCCGGCGCGCAGGACGGAGACAGGCAGCGTGCAAGAAGGTCTTTGGCAAGGGCCCGTGGTCGATGCCCACCACCATTTCTGGGACCCCACGGAAAACCTCTATCCCTGGCTCGAGCCCGGCGTGACGGTGCCGCACCGCTATGGCGAATACGAGGCGATCAAGCGCCGCTACGATCCCGAGGACTATCGGCGCGACACCCAGGGCCATGACGTGGTCGAGTCGGTCTACGTCGAGGCCGAGTGGAGCCCGGACGATCCCATCGGCGAGACCCGCTACGTGCACGGCCTGGCCCGGCGCTACGGCTATCCGCATGCCGTGGTGGCCCAGGCCTGGCTGCATCACGATGACGCGGCCCACGTGCTGGCGCAGCAGGCGGCCTTCCCGCTGGTGCGCAGCGTGCGGCACAAGCCCGGCGGCCCGGCGCGCCCCCAGGACGTGGGCGGCGAGCGCACCCTGATGTCGGACGAGCGCTGGCGGCGCGGCTACGCGGCGCTGCAGGCGCACGGCCTGCACTTCGACCTGCAGACGCCCTGGTGGAACCTGCACGAGGCCGTGGCGCTGGCACGCGACTTTCCCGGCGTCACGATCATCCTGAACCACGCCGGCCTGCCCACGGACCGCAGCCCCGAAGGCCTGGCCGGCTGGCGCGAGGCGATGGCGGCGCTGGCCGGGCAGCCCAACACGGCGGTGAAGATCTCGGGGCTGGGCATGCGCGGCAAGCCCTGGACGGTAGAAGACAACGGCCCGATCGTGCGCGACATCGTGGCCATGTTCGGGGCGCAGCGCGCCATGTTCGCCAGCAATTTCCCGGTCGATGGCCTGTGCGCCAGCTTCGACACGATTTTCACGGGCTTCAAGCGCATCGTCGCGGACCTGCCCGATGCGCAGCAGCAGGCGCTGTTCTGCGGCACGGCGCGGCGCCTGTATCGCACCCAGCCGGCTGCCTGAGCCGGCCCCAGCGCGCCGGCGGCTGCCGGCGCGACCTCGGCAACCACCAGGGCGACAGACCCTGACACAGGGAGACAAGACCATGTTCCTGCAACGATCCTTGCGCGCGGCGCTGGCCGTCATGACGCTGGCCGCGGCCGGCACCGCCTTGCCGGCCGCGGCGGCCGACTACCCGTCCCGGCCGATCTCCATCATCGTGCCTTACCCCGCTGGCGGCGGGGCCGACCAGGCCGCCCGCACGCTGGCCACGATGCTGGAGAAGGAGCTGGGCCAGCCCGTGAACGTGGTCAACCGCGGCGGCGGCGCGGCGGTGCCCGGCACCATGGCGGTGTCCAAGGCGCGTCCGGACGGCTATACGCTGGGCGTGATCACCAGCGACATCAGCCTGTACAAGCCGCAGGGCCTGGCCGACCTGAGCTACGAGGACGTCACGCCCATCAGCCAGACCACGCAGATCGCCGCCGGCGTGAACGTGGTCGCCAACGCCCCCTACAAGACCATGCAGGACCTGATGCAGGCCATCAAGGACCAGCCCGGGCAGCTCAAGGCCACCGGCGCGGCGCCCGGCGTGAACTGGCACGTGGCCTTCCTGGGCCTGATGATGGACCAGGGCCTGGATCCCGCCACGGTGATCTGGGTGCCCACGCAGGGCGGCACCGCCGGCCACCTGGACGTGGCGGCGGGCAACTCCACCTTTTCTACGGCCTCGATGGCCGAGGCCCGCGCCCTGATCGAGGCGGGCAAGATCCGCCCGCTGGCGGTAATGGCCGACACGCGGCTGGAGATGTTCCCGGACGTGCCCACGCTCAAGGAGGCCGTCGGTTCGGAGTGGACCTACGCGCTGTGGCATGGCCTGGTCGGCCCCAAGGACTTGCCCGAGGACGTCATGGCCAGGCTGGCGCCGGCGATCCAGAAAGTCGTGCAAAGCGATGCCTTCAAGCAGTCGCTGCAGGAGCGGGGCTTTCAGGTGGTGGGCCGCGCGGGCGACGAGTTCCGCGACTTCATGGCCGCCGACCTGAAGACCATGACCGAGGTGCTGGGGCAGATCAAGAAATAAGGGGAAGGCGCTCATGCGAGTCGGCGATGCGGTCCTGGGCCTGATGAGCCTGCTGCTCGGCGCCCTGGTGCTCTGGCACGTGCGGGGCTTTCCGGAGGTGCCGGGCCATTACTTCGGGCCGGGGCTGTTTCCCTCGGCCATCGCGGCCGGTTTCGTGCTGGCCGGCGTGCTGCTGATGGTGCGCGGTGCGCGCCGGCGCCGGGCCGCCCCCGATCCCGACGGCCAGCCTGCGGCGGCGCGCACCGGCGCCCACGGCATGGCCGGGGCGGCGTTGGCGGTGGGCGCCATCCTGGCCTTCATCTTCCTGGGCGAGACGGTCGGTTTCCAGCTCCTGGCCCTGGCCACGCTGTCGGCCTTCTATCTTTGGGCCGGCCGGCGCTGGCTGGAGATCCTGCTGCTGCCGCTGCTGCTGACCCTGGCCTTGGACCTGCTGTTCGGCCGGCTGCTGCGCGTGCCGCTGCCGGCCGGCTGGCTGTCGGGCCATCTGTTCTGGTAGGGGCGGACATGGACGCATTCCTTGCCGCGCTGGCGCTGGTGCTGCAAACCGAGACGCTGCTCTCGCTGGTGCTGGCCGCGCTGTTCGGTTTTTTGGTGGGCGTGCTGCCGGGGGTGACCGCCACCATGGCGGTCGCCCTCATGGTGCCCGTCACCTTCCTGCTGAGCCCGCTGGCGGCCATCGCTTCCATCGTCGCGGCCTCGGCCATGGTGATCTTTGCCGGGGACGTGCCCGGCGCCCTGCTGCGCATTCCCGGCACGCCGGCCTCGGCCGCCTATGTGGAGGACGCCTACCGGCTCACCCGGCAGGGCCGGGCAGGCTACGTGCTGGGCGTGGGCGCGGTCTGCTCGGTCATCGGCGGCGTGTTCAGCACCCTCGTGCTGATGCTGGCCGCCCCCGCGCTGGCCGACGTGGCGCTGCAGTTCAGCGTGTTCGAGTTCTTCTGGCTGAGCGCGCTGGGGCTCAGTTGCGCGGTCTTCGTGGCCGGCAACGATCCGCTCAAGGGCATGGTCTCGCTGCTGATCGGCCTGCTGATCGCCACCGTGGGCATGGACTACTCCACCGGCCATCCGCGTTTTACCTTCGGCAACGTCGCCCTGCTCGAAGGGGTGTCCTTCATCCCTGCGCTGATCGGCATGTTCGCCCTGCCCGAGATCCTGCGCGCCATGCTGGCCGGGCGCGCGCAGCCGCCGGCCCCGGCCATGAAGCCGGGAACGCCCTGGCGCGACATCGGCCATACCGTGGTCCGCGAGCGCAACAACATCGGCCGCAGCAGCGTGCTGGGGTCGGCCATCGGCGTGCTGCCCGGGGCCAGCGCCGACATCGCCTCGTGGATTTCGTTCGCCGTGGCCAAGCGCTTTTCGCGCCAGCCCGGAAAGTGGGGCACCGGCCATGTCGAGGGCATCGTGGCCGGCAGCTCCGCCAACAACTCGGCCCTGGGGTCGGCATGGATCCCCGCGCTGGTCTTCGCCATTCCCGGCGACACCATCACCGCCATCGCCATCGGCGTGCTGTACCTGAAGGGCATGAACCCGGGGCCCACGGTGTTCGTGGAGAACGCCGACCTGGTGTATGCCGTGTTCATCGTCTTCCTGCTGGCCAACCTGCTGCTGCTGCCTTTCGGCTGGCTGGCCATCCGTATCGCCCGGGTGGTGCTGGCCGTGCCGCGCCAGCTGATCATGCCGGCGCTGCTGGTGCTGGCCATCGTCGGTGCCTTCGCCATCAACAACGACGCCACCGGCATCGTGGTCATGCTCTGCCTGGGCCTGCTGGCGTATTTCCTGGAAGCGCACGGCTTTCCGGTGGCGCCCATCGTGCTGGGCATCGTGCTGGGCAAGATCGTCGAGCAGAACCTGATACAGGCCCTGATCAGCACCCAGGGCAGCCTGGCCGGCTTCTTCGAGCGGCCCATCGCCGGCACGCTGGGCGTGCTGACCGTGCTGGTGTGGTGCTATCCATTGCTGCGCGCCGTGCTGCGGCGGCTGCGCGCCCGGGAGCAAGCATGAACCTGCATCGCTATTTCCAGGAAGTGACCGTGCCGGTGCAGACCTGCGTGGTCGGCGTGGGCGATTTCGGCCGCAGCTTCCTGGCGCAAGGCTTGCGCGTGCCGCGCATGCGCGCGCGCATCGGCATCGACCTGGACGCGCAGGCGGTGGCGCAGGTGTTCGCCAGCCTGGGCGTGCCGCCCGAACGCATCCGCGTCTGCCGCGACGCCGGACAGGCCCGCCAGGCCTGGGAGCAGGATTGCTTCATCGCCGCCTCGGACCTGTCCGCGGTGCTGGCCCTGCCCATCGACGTGGTGGTCGAGGCCACCGGCCATCCCGAGGCCGGCGCGCGCCACGCGCTGATGGCGGTACAGGCCGACAAGCACGTGGCGCTGGTCACCAAGGAAGTCGACAGCGTGGCCGGCCCCATCCTGGCGCACCTGGCCGCCCAGCGCGGCAAGGTGGTCACGCCGGTGGACGGCGACCAGCCCAGCCTGCTGATCGGCTTGGTCAGCTGGGCGCGTGAACTGGGCTTCGAGATCGTGGCGGCGGGCAAGTCCAGCGAATACGACATGGTGTTCGATCCGGCCAGCGAGACCATCGAAAGCAATGGGCGGCGCGTCGCCGTGCCGGGCTTTGCCCCCTGGTTCGCGCCCGCGCATGCCGCGCCGGCCGAAGCGGCCCGGGCGCGGGCCGAACTGGCGCGCGCCTTGCCGCAGCGCGCCGTGCCCGACCTGTGCGAATTGACCGTGGTGGCCAATGCCACGGGCCTGCTGCCCGATACGCCGGCGCTGCATGCGCCCATCGCCCGCATCGCCGAAGTGCCGGACCTGCTGGCCCCGCGCGAGCGCGGCGGGCTGCTGTCGGGCGCCGGACGGCTGGACGTGTTCCATTGCCTGCGCACCGCGGACCAGCTGAGCTTTGCCGGCGGGGTGTTCGTCATCGTGCGCTGCGAGGACCGCGAGACCTGGGAGATGCTGCGCGGCAAGGGCCACGTGCTCGGCCGCGATGCGAGCCTGGCGCTGCTGTACCTGCCGCGCCACCTGCTGGGTCTGGAGGCGGCCACCAGCATCATCGCCGCGGCCATGGGCGTGTCCACCGGCGCCATCGCGCCGCGCCCGCACGTGGACGTGGTGGCCCGCGCCAGCGCCGACCTGCCGGCCGGCACGGTGCTGCGCGCCTACGGCCACCATCATTCCATCGACGACGTGGCCGGCGAAATGCTGCCGGCCGCGCCGCTGGGCGATGATACGCCCGTGCCCTACTACCTGGTGGCCGACCGGCCGCTGCGCCGCCCCGTGGCGCGCGGGCGCTATATCGTGCAAGCCGACCTGGAGTTCGATCCCGGTTCCGTGCTGCTGGACTTGCGGCGGCAGCAGGACGCCTTGTTCTTCGGATAGGGAACGTCTCTTCCAAGACAGCCCCACGCTGGGCCTGACGGCTGAACTGACCCCCAGGGGGGCGCTTTTTGCCTTGGGGCGGCCCGGCGGCAAAAAAAAACCGCGCACCCTGGGGTGCGCGGTTTCTGCCTGGCAAGGGCGCCGGCCCGGCAAGCCAGACCGGCGGGGCAGGGATCTTAGAAATCCATGCCGCCCATGCCGCCCATGCCACCGGGCATGCCGGCGGGGGCTGCGGGCTTCTCTTCGGCCAGTTCGACCACGGCGGCCTCGGCCGTCAGCAGCAGGCTGGCCACCGAAGCGGCGTTCTGCAGGGCGGTGCGGGTCACCTTGGTGGGGTCCAGCACGCCTTGCTCGACCAGGTCCTGGTACTCGCCGGTCGCGGCGTTGTAGCCGTAGTTGCCCTTGCCCTTGAGCACGGTGTCGACCACCACGCTGGCTTCTTCGCCGGCGTTGGTGACGATGGTGCGCAGGGGCTCTTCGACGGCGCGCAGCACCAGCTTGATGCCGGCGTTCTGGTCAGCGGTCTCGCCCTTGAGGTCGGCGATGGCTTGCTTGGCACGCAGCAGGGCCACGCCGCCGCCAGCCACCACGCCTTCTTCCACCGCGGCACGGGTCGCGTGCAGGGCGTCCTCGACGCGGGCCTTCTTTTCCTTCATTTCGACTTCGGTGGCGGCACCGACGCGGATCACGGCAACGCCGCCGGCCAGCTTGGCCACGCGCTCTTGCAGCTTCTCGCGGTCGTAGTCGGAAGTGGCTTCCTCGATCTGCACGCGGATCTGCTTGACGCGGGCTTCGATCGACTTGCCGTCGCCGGCGCCGTCGATGATGGTGGTGTTTTCCTTGCCCACTTCGACGCGCTTGGCCTGGCCCAGCTCGGCCAGGGTGGCCTTCTCGAGCGACAGGCCGGTCTCTTCCGAGATCACGGTGCCGCCGGTCAGGATGGCGATGTCTTCCAGCATGGCCTTGCGGCGGTCGCCAAAGCCCGGGGCCTTGACGGCGGTGGTCTTCAGGATGCCGCGGATGTTGTTCACCACCAGGGTGGCCAGGGCTTCGCCCTCGACGTCCTCGGCGATGATCAGCAGCGGACGGCTGGACTTGGCCACTTGCTCGAGCACCGGCAGCAGGTCGCGGATGTTGCTGATCTTCTTGTCGAAGATCAGGATGTACGGGTCATCCAGCGCGGCGACTTGCTTCTCGGGGTTGTTGATGAAGTAGGGCGACAGGTAGCCGCGGTCGAACTGCATGCCTTCGACGACGTCCAGCTCGTTTTCCAGCGACTTGCCGTCCTCGACGGTGATGACGCCTTCCTTGCCCACCTTGTCCATCGCGTCGGCGATGATCTGGCCGATCGAGCTGTCGCTGTTGGCCGAGATCGAGCCCACCTGGGCGATTTCCTTGCTGGTGGTGACCGGCTTGCTTTGCTTTTGCAGCTCGGCCACGGCGGCGGCCACGGCCTTGTCGATGCCGCGCTTGAGGTCGATGGGGTTGAAACCGGCGGCCACGTACTTCAGGCCTTCCTGCACGATGGCCTGGGCCAGCACGGTGGCGGTGGTGGTGCCGTCACCGGCGTTGTCGCTGGTCTTGGAGGCCACGTCCTTCACCAGCTGGGCGCCGATGTTCTCGAACTTGTCCTTCAGTTCGATTTCCTTGGCGACGGACACGCCGTCCTTGGTCACCGTGGGGGCGCCGAAGGAGCGCTCGAGCACCACGTTGCGGCCCTTGGGGCCCAGGGTCGTCTTGACGGCGTTGGCCAGGACGTTGACGCCGCGGACGATGCGCACGCGGGCGTCATCGCCGAACAGAACTTGCTTGGCAGCCATGTGTAGCTTCCTTTGAGAATTCGGTTGATTCGGGGATTACTGGATCACGGCGAGGATCTCGTCCTCGCGGATGACGAGCAGTTCCTCGCCATCGACCTTGACGGCCTGGCCGGCATACTTGCCGAAGAGCACCTTGTCGCCGACCTTCAGGTCGACCGGCAGCACCTTGCCATCTTCCGTCTTCTTGCCGGGGCCGACGGCCAGCACTTCGCCCTGGTCGGGCTTCTCAGCCGCGCTGTCAGGGATGACGATGCCCGAGGCAGTTTTGCGCTCGTTGTCCAGGCGCTTGATGATCACACGATCATGCAGGGGACGCAGGGCCATGAAGGAACTCCTGTTTTTTCAATGAGTTAGGTTGAAAGTCTGGCAAGGGCGCGAGCCAGTGTTAGCACTCGCCGCCATTGAGTGCTAATTATAGGGATGCAGAGGGGAGGTTCAAGGGGGGTGTTACAAATTCGGGGAGGGGGGCGGAGTCTAGGCGGTCCGATAGGGCGGG
>NZ_JBANET010000013.1:0-131962 GCF_037026685.1 Orrella sp. JC864
GTTGCGAATTGCGAGTTGCGAATTGCGAGCTGTCTGGCGGGTCGCGGCGTTTCCGTGAAACCGCAGGCTAGAAGGTCGCCAAAGACAGTCTTGTGCTAGCGGTTTTTCCCTATGACTGGGATGAACAGTGTTGCTGCTCGGCGTGTGGCGAGCCTTCCAGAATAAGGATCTCGTCCAGAGCGGGGCAGATGGCACAGGCCTGGAGGCTCCGCTATGTGGAGGCCAAGTTGGTCCTGCCATGCTGGGTTTTATGTTGGCCGGGCGGTGTGCCTATCGATTCCTGGCATGGTGGGCACGTTTCACGTGAAACGAACCCTGAATCGTCTGCCTTGTACTGTTGAACTTCATAGCGTGGGGACACAGGCCTTATTGGCATGAAGTGCGTGACGCCATCGCAGCGATATCCAGTGTCTCCGGCTGCATAGATGTTTGGCAATAAATAGCCAGGAATCTCTTGGTATTAAGCGGTGCCCTGCGCTTCGCTGGCATCCGTCTACCCAGCTGTCGTGGTCGGTGGACGGCAATGGGATCACTTCGGTATCGACTTTCCCGCTTGACTCTCGGTAGCAATACCCATGCGGGCTGTCCTGGTCTAGATGGTTTTGCGCCATGAGGCGCGGCGATATCGATCTGGGACTGCGGTATCCCCGGGGATGAAAGCTCTCGAAGGATCGTGGTACGGCTTCCGGTCTACGCCTTTTCCGCGGCGGACCGTGATAGAGACGTACCCCACATATCAAGCTCCTAAGGTGTGCACGGGCGTTACGTCAAAGAAACGATCCAGGCAACGAGTAGGAACAACGACGATTGGAGGAAACGACAGTAGAGGCGACCGTATGGGCAAGGAGCAGGGGCAACGAGTAGAGGCAACGAATAGAGGCAACGAATGGAGGCAACGAATGGAGGCAACGAATGGAGGCAACGAATGGAGGCAACGAATGGAGGCAACGAATGGAGACAACGAGCGTAGACAACGAGCGTAGACAACGAAGCAGGAGCAAAAAAGCCTCTAGCCGTTGGGCCTATATGGCAGCCCCAAGGCCGGCTCTTCGCCATCTGCGACGGGTTTCCTCTCTGCAATGTTCCACGTGAAACGTCCCGGCATGACCGTCACTGCCCGCTGCGATGAATGTAATTCGACCTTGGCTACAGAGCATCTGCGGGCATACAACCCGGCCCGCCTCTTGAGTCTTTTCCGGATATTGGCGTTTGCGTATGGACGGCGGTAAGAGGTTGAGAGCGTTCCACGTGAAACCACGAACCCGGTTTTACCGAGGCCGCCGCTCTTTCCTATGACGTACTGACTCCGCACGGAATATAGATGGAACGGTTCATCGCATTGCCCAAGCGCGTTTGTTCTAAGCAACGCTATAAGCGGCAAGGGTCAGCTTTGCCACTGCGCCGAGTAACGCGATTCCGCGAACGAATATCCATGTAGCTGCCTTGAGGCTGTCCCAATAGGACGCAAGAACAGAATCAGGGTGCGGCGATTTGAATTGACGAAAAGCGGAACGGGAAGCGGGAAGAGGCCGACAGGTGCCCCAGCCTGATCATGTTCCACGTGAAACGTCGGGGTTCCGGCCTGGTGTTGAAGAGACATGAGGCACAGTATCCGCATCTCTCAGTGCAATGTCATGACCAGCAGTACGCGCCAGAACTCATTCGCGTCGCGCTCGAGCTGCCATGATGCTGGGGCCCACGCTTTATCCGAGTCTGGTTCATGGCGCGGCGTTGGCGACCAATAAACCAAATGGGTGATCCCCCCGATGCGCCGCTTGCTGCGTCGCGGATCGAGGGCTTGCGGCGGCCACTTCAATGCAGCCCCAAGAGAGGAGATGAAGCCCAGCAGGGTAGAAAAGTCGAAGGGGTGGTCATCTCAACAGCGAATTCTCGGGAGGATTCCGATAAATCAGCACCAAAAAAATACGCCCAAACCGGAACGTACCGGGAGATGTATACAGGCGTGAAGATCACAGGCCCGCCGCCAAACGTCTTGCTTACCCAATAGTTCCGCGCCCTCGCCCTTGGTCAATGTTTCACGTGGAACGGGGATACCCCAAGGCTTATAATCCCTCTTTGATCTTTATTCTTTTCTCAGTTCCATGGATTTCCCTCGCGAATTCGACGTCATCGTTGTGGGTGGTGGCCATGCCGGTACGGAGGCAGCACTGGCTGCGGCCCGGGCAGGCAGCCAGACCTTGCTGTTGACCCACAACTTGGAAACCTTGGGCCAGATGTCCTGCAATCCCTCCATCGGCGGGATTGGCAAGGGACATCTGGTCAAGGAAATCGATGCGCTGGGCGGAGCCATGGCGTTGGCTACGGACGAAGCGGGCATCCAGTTCCGGATTCTCAACGGATCCAAAGGGCCGGCCGTGCGGGCCACGCGCGCGCAGGCCGACAGGGTGCTGTACCGCAAGGCGATCCGGACCCGCCTGGAGAATCAGCCCAATCTGTGGCTGTTCCAGCAGGCGGTGGACGACCTGATGCTGGAAGGCGAGCGGGTCGTAGGGGCGGTGACGCAGGTGGGCTTGCGCTTTCGGGCCCGCACCGTGGTGTTGACGGCCGGCACCTTCCTGAATGGCCGCATTCATGTCGGGCTGCAGAATTACTCCGGCGGTCGCGCCGGCGACCCCCCGGCCATTTCCCTGGGCCAGCGGCTCAAGGAAATGCAGCTGCCCCAGGGCCGGCTCAAGACAGGCACGCCCCCACGCATAGACGGTCGCACCATCGACTACTCACGCCTGGAAGCGCAGCCCGGCGACCTGGACCCGGTGCCGGTCTTTTCCTTCCTGGGCGACCCGTCCATGCACCCCCGGCAGCTGCCGTGCTGGATTACGCACACCAACAGTCGCACGCACGACATCATCCGCGGTGGCCTGGACCGCTCGCCGATGTACAGCGGCGTGATAGAAGGCATCGGGCCGCGCTACTGTCCGTCCATCGAGGACAAGGTGCATCGTTTTGCCGGCAAGGACTCGCACCAGGTCTTCCTGGAACCCGAAGGCCTGGATACCCACGAGATCTATCCCAACGGCGTTTCCACCAGCTTGCCCTTCGACGTGCAGCTGGCGCTCATCCAGTCGCTGCCCGGCCTGGAGCAGGCCCACATCCTGCGGCCCGGCTACGCGATCGAATACGACTATTTCGATCCTCGCGCCCTGAAAAGCACCTTGGAGACCAAGGCCATCCGCGGCCTGTTCTTTGCCGGCCAGATCAATGGCACCACGGGCTACGAAGAGGCGGCCGCCCAGGGCCTGCTGGCAGGCGTCAACGCGGCCCTGCTGGCCCAGGACAAGGAACCCTGGACGCCTCGTCGCGATGAGGCCTACCTGGGCGTGCTGGTCGATGACCTGGTCACGCGTGGCGTCACCGAACCGTACCGGATGTTCACTTCGCGCGCCGAATACCGGCTCAGCCTGCGCGAGGACAACGCCGACCTGCGCTTGACCGAAACCGGACGCAAGCTCGGGCTGGTGGATGATGTGCGCTGGGACGCATTCAATCGCAAGCGCGACCGCATCGAAGCGGAGGTCCAGCGCCTGCGTGCGACCTGGGTGCATCCTCGGCACTACACCCAGGAAGCCGCCACCGCCTTGCTCGGCAAACCCATAGAGCGTGAGTACTCACTATCAGATTTGCTGGCACGCCCTGGAGTTTCCTATGCCGAGCTGATGCGCGCCCCGGACGGCCACGGCAATCTGCTGGCCGGCCCCGGCCTGCCCGAGGGTCCCGAGGCCGAGCAGGTCGAGGTGCAGATCAAGTACGCCGGCTACATCGCCCGGCAGCAGGACGAAGTGCAAAAGCACGTGCGCCAGGAATCCCAGCCTATCCCCGCCGATATCGACTACGACGCGGTAACCAGCCTGTCTTTCGAGGTCCGGCAAAAGCTCAAGGCCGCCAGGCCCGAGACCATCGGGCAGGCCGCGCGCATTTCGGGCGTCACGCCGGCGGCGGTGTCGCTGCTGCTCA
Organism: Orrella sp. JC864; assembly: GCF_037026685.1. Classification (NCBI taxonomy): domain Bacteria; kingdom Pseudomonadati; phylum Pseudomonadota; class Betaproteobacteria; order Burkholderiales; family Alcaligenaceae; genus Orrella; species Orrella sp. JC864. The sequence continues at coordinate 3,973 of NZ_JBANET010000013.1, forward strand.
TTCACCTGAAGCGGCTGCAATATGGTGCGCGCAAGCGGGCAGCCTGAAATGAAGCGCCTCCCACGTCCGCTGCGTACACTGGCCTCCAAGGGGGCGCATCGCCCCCTGGCGGCCTGGCGAGGCTGAGATGGCCGCTGTCGAACCAGGCGGCCAGCTGCGGCGGCTGCAGGCAGCGGCGCAGGCCTTGGACGTGCCGCTGGCGCCGGCCCAGGCGCAGCAGCTGCTGGACTACCTGGCGCAAATGCAGCGCTGGAACCGCACCTACAACCTGACGGCGCTGCGCGATCCCGAGCAGATGCTGGTGCAGCATGTCTTCGACAGCCTCTCGGTGGTGGCGCCGCTGGAGCGCGAACTGGCGCGCCAGGGCAGGGCGGCGCAGGCCTGCGTCATGGACGTGGGCTCGGGCGGCGGCTTGCCCGGCGTGGTCATCGCCGTCTGCAAGCCCGGCTGGTCGGTCTGCTGCGTGGACGCGGTGGAAAAAAAGACCGCCTTCGTGCGCCAGATGGGTGGCGCGCTCAAGCTGCCCAACCTGTCGGCCCGGCACTCGCGCATCGAGCAGCTCGACCCGGCCGCCTGCGACGTGGTGGTGTCGCGGGCGTTTGCATCCCTGCAGGATTTCTCTAGACTGGCGGGCCGGCACGTGCGGCCCGGCGGCTGGCTGCTGGCCATGAAGGGCCGCGATCCAGTCGATGAAACCGCGGCGCTCGAACAGGACGGCCAGTGGGCCGTCGCCCGGTCCGAGCCGCTGCATGTACCGGAGCTGCAGGCACAACGCTGCCTGATTTGGATGTGCCGCAAAGGAAACCCATGAACCAAGCCAAGCCCGCCTCCGCCCGCGTTTTCTGCATCGCCAACCAGAAAGGCGGCGTGGGCAAGACCACGACGGCCATCAATCTTGCCGCGGGCCTGGCCGCGCACAAGCAAAGGGTGCTGCTGGTCGACCTGGATCCCCAGGGCAATGCCACCATGGGTAGCGGCATAGACAAAAGCGCGCTGGCCTGCAACCTGTACCAGGTGCTGATCGGCGAGGCCACGGTCAAGCAGGCGGCCGTGCCTGCCGAGGCCGGCGGCTACGACGTGCTGCCGGCCAACCGCGAGCTGGCCGGCGCCGAGATCGACCTGGTGCAGATGGAAGACCGCGAGCAGCAGCTGCGCCACGCGCTGCAGGCGGTGGCGGGCGACTACGACTTCGTGCTGATCGACTGCCCGCCCACGCTGTCGCTGCTTACGCTCAACGGCCTGGCCGCCGCGCATGGGGTCATCATCCCGATGCAGTGCGAGTACTTCGCCCTGGAAGGCCTGTCCGACCTGGTCAACACCATCAAGCGGGTGCATCGCAACCTGAACGCGGACCTGCGCATCATCGGCTTGCTGCGCGTCATGTTCGACCCGCGCGTCACCTTGCAGCAGCAGGTTTCCGCACAGCTCGAATCGCATTTCGGCGACAAGGTGTTCTCCACCATCGTGCCGCGCAACGTGCGGCTGGCCGAGGCGCCCAGCCACGGGGTGCCGGGCGTGGTCTACGACCGCAGCTCGCGGGGCGCGAAGGCCTATCTCGATTTCGGCGCCGAAATGATCAAGCGGGTCAGGCAGCTCGACTGAGCCGCCGCATGCCCGCGCCACCCACCAAGAAAAGCAAGGACCCCACCATGGCAAGCAGAAAACCCAAAGGCCTGGGACGAGGACTGGATGCGCTGCTGGGCTCGGAAGGCCCGCCCCTGTCCGGCCTGGACAAGGAAGCCGGCGTCGAGCTGCCGCCCGCCGTATTGCCGGTGACCCGCATGCGGGCGGGCAAGTACCAGCCGCGCACCCACATGGACGAAGGCGCGCTCAACGAACTGGCCGAATCCATCCGTGCGCAGGGCGTCATGCAGCCCATCCTGGTCCGCCCGTTGGATGGCGAGGACAAGGGCAAGTACGAAATCATCGCCGGCGAACGGCGCTTTCGCGCCGCCAAGCTGGCGGGCCTGAAAGAAGTGCCCGTGCTGGTGCGCGAGGTGGCCGACGAGAACGCCGCGGTCATGGCGCTGATCGAGAACATCCAGCGCGAAGATCTGAACCCGCTGGAGGAAGCGCACGGCGTGCGCCGCCTGCTGGACGAATTCGGCCTGACGCACGAGCAGGCCGCACAGGCCATCGGGCGTTCGCGCTCGGCCACCAGCAACCTGCTGCGCCTGCTCAACCTGGCTCCGGCGGTGCAGACCATGCTGCTGGCCGGCGACATCGACATGGGCCACGCGCGCGCCCTGCTGGCGGTCGATGCCGCCACGCAGATCCTGCTGGCCAACCAGATCACCGCCCGGCGCCTGTCGGTGCGGGAGGCCGAAAAGCTCGTGGCTCGCGCGCTGCGCGAGGCCGAGGGCGGCGGCGCGGGCGGGCGCAAGAGCGCCGCGCCCAGCCGCGATGTCACGCGGCTCGAAGAGGCGCTGTCCGACCAGCTGGGCACGCGGGTCAGCCTGAAGGTGGGCACCAAGGAGCGCGGCCAGATCATCATTGATTTCCACGGCTGGGAGCACCTGTCCTCGCTGCTGGAAAAACAGGGCCTGTCGGGTGCCGTCGATGCCTGAGCAAGGCTGCCTCGCTGGCAAGGCGGACCAGCACCGGGAGCTGCCCCGCATCGCGCTGCTGGCCACCGGCGGGACCATCGCCGGCGCGCCGGCCGGGAACCTCGCCTACAAGGCCGGCGCCCTGCCGGCGCAGGCCTTGCTGCAGGCCGTGCCCGGCCTGGCGCGGCTGGCGCGCATCGAATGCGAGCAGGTCGCGGCCGTCGGCAGCCAGAACATGACCCTGGACGTATGGCGCGCCCTGGCCGCGCGCGCGCAGGCGCTGTGCGATGACGATGGGATCGCGGCCCTGGTGGTCACGCATGGCACCGACACCATGGAAGAGACGGCCTACCTGCTCAGCCTGGTGCTGCGCACCGACAAGCCCGTGGTGATGACCGGCGCCATGCGTCCGGCCGGGGCGCTGGGCGCGGACGGGCCGGCCAATCTGCATGCGGCCGTGGCGGTGGCCGCGCATCCCGGCGCGCGCGGGCGCGGCGTGCTGGTGGCCGTCAACGACCAGGTCTTTGCCGCTCGCGATATCCAGAAATCGGCGGCCAACGGCCTGTGCGCCTGGTCCTCGCCCGGACGCGGGCCGTGCGCCCACGTGCATGGCGAGCAAGTGGCCTGGCAGGCGCCCGCGGGCCGCCGCCACACGAGCGCCAGCCAGTTCGCTCCCTGGTCCGGCCAGATGGCGCGCGTGGGCGTGCTGTACGCGCATGCGGACATGGATCCGGCGTGGGTGCGCGCCATGCTCGATACGGGCGTGCAAGGCATGGTGCTGGCCGGCGTGGGCGATGGCAATGCCACCGACGCCGTGCTGCACGAACTGGCCCGGGCGGTGCGCCAGGGCGTGGCCGTGGTGCGCGCCACGCGCACCGGCAGCGGCGCGGTGCGGCGCAATGTCGAGGTGGACGACCAGGCCCTGGGCTTCGTGGCCGCCGGCGATCTCAACCCGCAAAAGGCGCGCATCCTGCTTGCGCTGGCCCTGACGCGCGATGCATCGCCCGGCTTCCTGCAGGATTGCTACGCGCAATACTGAAATCCGGGCTTGCCGCCCGCCCTGCGGGAAATCCCTGAAATTTGATTTGACACGCCGATAAAAACCACCCATAATCCTTAGTTCTCTTTCGGTGGGATGCCCGAGTGGTTAAAGGGGGCAGACTGTAAATCTGTTGGCCTTGCGCCTACGTTGGTTCGAATCCAACTCCCACCACCAGAGACCGGCGGCAAGCCGGGCTGGCTGGATCTTGGAGAGTACGCAGGCCGCGCAAGCAGGCCGCCTTCCGATGATCGCCGGGCCCGGGGCCAGGCAGGACCTTGCGGCGCTGCTTCACGCAGCGCCGTGTTTTGTCCGGCCCAGGCGCGCGGCTGGCGGCAGTGGTTGTGCGGGAACGAATCGCGGGTGTAGCTCAATGGTAGAGCAGAAGCCTTCCAAGCTTACGACGAGGGTTCGATTCCCTTCACCCGCTCCAGGTTTGCAGTAAGGCAGTAAAGGTTTTTTCCGGCGGCTGTGCGCGCAAGGCGCAAGGCCGACGGCAATGCCCATGTGGCTCAGTGGTAGAGCACTCCCTTGGTAAGGGAGAGGTCACGCGTTCGATCCGCGTCATGGGCACCATTAATTCCCAGTCTTCGGCGCTGCCGGGCAGCCCGAGGCTTCATCCAGTCAGGAGTCAGCCATGGCAAAAGGCAAGTTTGAGCGTACCAAGCCGCACGTGAACGTGGGTACGATTGGTCACGTTGACCACGGCAAAACGACGTTGACGGCTGCGATCACGACGGTGCTGTCGACCAAGTTCGGCGGAGAGGCCAAGGGTTACGACCAGATCGACGCGGCGCCCGAAGAGAAGGCGCGCGGCATCACGATCAACACGGCGCACGTGGAGTACGAGACCGAGTCGCGGCACTACGCGCACGTGGACTGCCCGGGCCACGCGGACTATGTGAAGAACATGATCACGGGTGCGGCGCAGATGGACGGGGCGATCCTGGTGGTTTCGGCCGCCGACGGCCCGATGCCGCAGACGCGCGAGCACATTCTGCTCTCGCGCCAGGTTGGCGTGCCGTACATCATCGTGTTCCTGAACAAGGCCGACATGGTCGATGACGCCGAGCTGCTCGAGCTGGTGGAAATGGAAGTTCGCGAGCTGCTGTCCAAGTACGATTTTCCGGGCGATGACACGCCGATCGTCAAGGGTTCGGCCAAGCTGGCGCTCGAGGGCGACAAGGGCGAGCTGGGCGAGCAGGCGATCCTGAAGCTGGCCGAGGCGCTGGACACGTACATTCCCACGCCCGAGCGTGCGGTCGACGGCACGTTCCTGATGCCTGTGGAAGACGTGTTCTCGATCTCGGGTCGCGGCACGGTGGTCACGGGGCGTGTGGAGCGCGGCGTGATCAAGGTGGGCGAGGAAATCGAGATCGTGGGCATCCGTCCGACGGTCAAGACGACCTGCACGGGCGTGGAAATGTTCCGCAAGCTGCTGGACCAGGGCCAGGCCGGGGACAACGTGGGCATTTTGCTGCGCGGCACCAAGCGCGAGGACGTCGAGCGCGGCCAGGTGCTGGCCAAGCCCGGCTCGATCAACCCGCACACGGACTTCACGGCCGAGGTGTACATCCTGTCCAAGGAAGAAGGCGGCCGCCACACGCCGTTTTTCAACGGCTATCGTCCGCAATTCTACTTCCGCACGACGGACGTGACGGGCACGATCGAGCTGCCGGCCGACAAGGAGATGGTGCTGCCGGGCGATAACGTGTCGATGACGGTCAAGCTGCTGGCGCCGATCGCCATGGAAGAAGGCCTGCGTTTCGCCATCCGCGAAGGCGGCCGTACCGTGGGCGCCGGCGTGGTCGCCAAGATCCTCAAGTAAGACCCGGCACAGGGCCGCCGGGCAGGCAAAAACGCCTTGCCAGCGGCTCTTGCCGGAAAGTAGTACGATAGGGGGTTGCCGCAAGGCAGCTTTCCAGTTTCGGCAGTCCGGCCGCCAGCCGCGGCAAGTCGCCGAAGCAGCAAAGGGACAGGCCATTCCTGCAGGGGCGGCCATCCCGTGCGCCAGGGCAACCCGGCGCCGAACAGGTCTAGGGGCATAGCTCAATTGGCAGAGCGTCGGTCTCCAAAACCGAAGGTTGGGGGTTCGATTCCCTCTGCCCCTGCCACCGCAATATTCCGCGGTCCGCGCCCTTAACGCGCTGCCGCGTTCAAAGATGACGAACACCAACGTAGAAACAGTAACCAGCACCATGGACCGGCTCAAGCTGGGCTTGGCGGTGCTCGTCATTATCGCGGGCATCGTCGGGTTCTCGGTTCTTGACGACCAGCCCATGGTGCTGCGCATCGGCGTGTTCATCGGCGGCCTGCTGCTGGCGGCGCTGATCGCCTGGTTCAGCGAGCCGGGCCGCCGGACCCTGAGCTTCGCCCAGGAATCCTATGGCGAGGTCAAGCGCGTGATTTGGCCGACCCGCAAGGAAACCGTGCAGATGACAGGCATCGTGTTCGCCTTCGTGGCGGTCATGGGCCTGTTCCTGTGGGTGGTCGACAAGATCATCGAGTGGCTGCTGTACGGTGTGTTGCTGGGTTGGAGCTGAGGACGACGCATGAGCAAACGTTGGTATGTCGTGCAGGTGTACTCCGGCATGGAGAAAAGCGTCCACAAGGCGCTGACCGAGCGTATCGAGCGCGCCGGCCTGCAGAACGAATTCGGCCGCATCCTGGTCCCGTCCGAAGAGGTCGTGGAAGTCAAGGGTGGCCAGAAATCCATCACCGAGCGCCGGATCTTCCCGGGCTACATCCTGGTCGAGCTCGAGCTCACGGATGAAACCTGGCATCTGGTCAAGAACACCAATCGGGTCACCGGCTTTCTGGGTGGCTCGAGCAACCGCCCCACCCCCATTTCCGAGAAGGAAGTGGAAAAGATCCTCTCCCAGATGGAAGAGGGGGTCGAAAAACCCCGCCCCAAGGTGCTGTTCGAAGTGGGCGAGATGGTGCGGGTCAAGGAAGGCCCTTTCGCAGACTTCAACGGCAACGTCGAGGATGTGAACTACGAAAAGAGCAAGGTGCGCGTGTCGGTCACCATCTTTGGCCGCGCCACGCCTGTCGAGCTCGATTTCAGCCAGGTCGAGAAGACCTGATTTTTCAACCCCGGGGAGTCCGTCGCGCCTGGCGCGAGGACGCTTGAACCCGCAAGGAGCAAAGCATGGCGAAGAAGATCGTCGGCTTTATCAAGCTGCAAGTGCCGGCTGGTAAGGCCAATCCCTCTCCCCCCATCGGTCCGGCGCTCGGTCAGCGCGGCCTGAACATCATGGAATTCTGCAAGGCGTTCAACGCCAAGACCCAGGGCATGGAGCCCGGTCTGCCGATTCCGGTGGTGATCACGGCCTTCGCCGACAAGAGCTTCACCTTCATCATGAAGACCCCGCCCGCGACGGTCCTCATCAAGAAGGCCGCCGGCGTGCAAAAGGGCTCGGCCAAGCCCCACACCGACAAGGTCGGCAACCTGACTCGCGCGCAAGCCGAGGAAATCGCCAAGACCAAGGAACCGGACCTGACCGCCGCCGACCTGGAAGCGGCCGTCCGCACGATCGCTGGCAGCGCCCGCAGCATGGGCATCACGGTTGAGGGAGTCTGATCATGGCAAAGCTGTCCAAACGTACCGCCGCCTTGCGCGCCAAGATCGACCGCACCAAGCTGTACCCGGTCTCCGAAGCCCTGGCCCTGGTCAAGGAAACCGCCACCGCCAAGTTCGATGAGTCCATCGACGTGGCCGTGCAGCTGGGCATCGACCCCAAGAAATCCGACCAGCTGGTGCGCGGCTCGGTCGTGCTGCCTGCCGGTACCGGCAAGAGCGTGCGCGTGGCCGTGTTCGCCCAGGGCGAAAAGGCCGAAGCCGCCCGTGCGGCCGGCGCCGACATCGTCGGCCTGGAAGACCTGGCCGAGCGCATCAAGGGCGGCCAGATCGACTTCGACGTGGTCATCGCCTCGCCCGACACCATGCGTGTGGTGGGCGCCCTGGGCCAGGTGCTCGGTCCCCGCGGCCTGATGCCCAACCCCAAGGTCGGCACCGTGACCCCCGACGTGGTCACCGCCGTGAAGAACGCCAAGGCCGGCCAGGTCCAGTACCGTACCGACAAGGCGGGCATCATCCACGCCACCATCGGCCGCGCCTCGTTCGGCGTCGAGCAGCTGCAGACCAACCTGGCCGCCCTGGTCGATGCGTTGAACAAAGCGCGTCCCGCGGCGTCCAAGGGTGTGTACCTGCGCAAGCTCGCCGTGTCCTCCACCATGGGTGGCGGCGCACGTGTCGAACTGGCTTCGCTGACCGCTGGTCCCTCGGCCTGACGCGTAGCGCCAGACCGGCATCAGTACCTACGCTGCATAGTTTTAAAAGACTTTGGGCTGCATCCGGATCTATCCGGATGTTGCTGTCAAAGACCGCTGGAGCGCCAAGCGCCCGCGATGGAGTCCCCGCCCGCCGGCCCGGCCGGCGCGCGGCCATCGCGGGGCGGCAAGGGGCTTAATCCCGGTCCGGGCAACCGGCCGGATCCAGCGCAGACGGCGTCCCACGGAAGATTTCTTTACCCGAAGAACTCGACCAGGTTCGCCGCATTCGGTTGACGCATAAGAGGCACCCTGCCTCGGAAGCGTCGTTTGATGGAGTGTTCAAACCGTGAGTCTCAATCGTCAAGAGAAAGCGGTAGTCATCGAGGAAGTCTCGGCGGAAGTCGCCAAGGCCCAATCGATCGTTATCGCCGAGTATCGTGGTCTGGACGTTGCCTCTGTCACCGTACTGCGCAAGACTGCGCGTGAATCGGGCGTGTACCTGCGTGTTCTGAAGAACACGCTGGCCCGTCGTGCGGTTGCCGGCACGGCTTTCGAGCCGCTGGCCGAGCAACTGACCGGTCCGCTGATCTATGGCATCAGCGCCGACCCGGTCGCGGCGGCCAAGGTGCTCGCGGATTTCGCCAAGAGCAACGACAAGCTGGTCATCAAGGGCGGTTCGCTGCCCAACAGCCTGCTGTCGCAAGAAGGCGTGAAGGCCCTGGCCACCATGCCCTCGCGCGAAGAGCTGCTCTCGAAACTGCTGGGCACCATGCAAGCCCCGATCGCGCAATTCGTACGTACGCTCAACGAAGTTCCGACCAAGTTCGTGCGCGGCCTTGCCGCCGTGCGCGACCAGAAGGCCGAAGCGTAAGCGCGGCCCGCAACCCGGAATTTCGCCGACGGGCGACCCCCATACCTGGCATTTATCCAATACCTGGAGTTCTTAGAAAATGGCACTGAACAAAGCTGAAATCCTTGACGCCATCGCTGGCATGACCGTGCTCGAACTGTCCGAGCTGATCAAGGAAATGGAAGAGAAGTTTGGCGTGTCGGCCGCTGCCGCCGCCGTGGCCGTTGCCGCCCCCGCCGCTGGCGGCGCCGGCGCTGCCGCTGCCGAAGAGCAGACCGAGTTCAACGTCGTGCTGGTCGAAGCCGGCGCCAACAAGGTCAGCGTCATCAAGGCCGTGCGCGAACTGACGGGCCTGGGCCTGAAGGAAGCCAAGGACCTGGTCGACGGCGCGCCCAAGCCTGTCAAGGAAGGCATCGCCAAGGCCGACGCCGAAGCTGCCAAGAAGAAGCTGGAAGAAGCCGGCGCCAAGGTCGAACTCAAGTAAGACCTGGTTCGGTTTGCCCGGGGAAGGTGCTGTTTTGCCCTCCCCGGGCTTTTGCGTTTCCAGGAAACCCCTCTTTGCCAGAGGGGTCAAGCCCGAGTGGGGTTTCCTGGAGTCGTACCCCAGGGCCGTGGTTGACGGCCCATGTAACCTCGAGTCGGAGTGCTCATGCCTTACTCGTTTACCGAAAAAAAGCGCATCCGCAAAAGCTTTGCCAAGCGTGAGGACGTGCAGAACGTGCCGTTCCTGTTGGCAACACAGCTGCAATCCTACCTAACTTTCCTGCAAGCCGATACCCCGCCGTCGGCTCGCAAGGACGAAGGCTTGCAAGCCGCGTTTACGTCCATCTTCCCCATCGTCAGCCACAACCAGATGGCGCGCCTGGAATTCGTCAGCTATGTGCTGGGCGAGCCGGTGTTCGACGTCAAGGAATGCCAGCAACGCGGATTGACCTACGCGTCGCCCCTGCGCGCGAAGGTGCGCCTGGTGCTGCTCGACCGCGAGGTCAGCAAGCCCACGGTCAAGGAAGTCAAGGAGCAGGAAGTGTACATGGGCGAGATCCCGCTCATGACCGGCACCGGCTCTTTCGTCATCAACGGCACCGAGCGCGTCATCGTCTCGCAGCTGCACCGCTCGCCGGGCGTGTTCTTCGAACACGACCGCGGCAAGACCCACAGCTCCGGCAAGCTGCTGTTCTCGGCCCGCGTGATTCCCTACCGCGGCTCGTGGCTGGACTTCGAGTTCGACCCCAAGGACATCCTGTTCTTCCGCGTCGACCGCCGCCGCAAGATGCCCGTGACCATCCTGCTCAAGGCCATCGGCATGACCAACGAGGCCATCCTGGCGCACTTCTTCGACTTCGACAGCTTCGAGTTGAAGAGCGAAGGCGGCCAGATGGAGTTCGTGCCCGAGCGCTGGAAGGGCGAGGTGGCCCGCTTTGACGTGACCGGCCGCGATGGCAAGGTCATCGTCGAGAAGGACAAGCGCATCAACGCCAAGCACCTGCGCGAGATGTCGGCCGCCGGCATCGAGCGCATTTCCGTGCCCGAGGACTTCCTGGTCGGCCGCGTGCTGGCCAAGAACGTGGTCGATCCCGAGACCGGCGAAGTGCTGGCCAACGCCAACGACGAGATCACCGAATCGCTGCTGGCCACGCTGCGCGAGGCCGGCGTGCGCGAGCTGCAGACGCTCTACACCAACGACCTGGACCGCGGCCCCTACATCTCGCAGACGCTGCGCACCGACGAGACCGCCGACCAGACGGCCGCCCGCGTGGCCATCTACCGCATGATGCGTCCCGGCGAGCCGCCCACCGAGGAAGCCGTCGAGGCCCTGTTCCAGCGCCTGTTCTACAGCGAGGACGCCTACGACCTGTCGCGCGTGGGCCGCATGAAGGTCAACAGCCGCCTGGGTCGCGGCGACGACATCACCGGTCCGCTGACCCTGACCAACGAGGACATCGTCGACACCATCAAGGTGCTGGTCGAGCTGCGCAACGGCCGCGGCCAGATCGACGATATCGACCACCTGGGCAACCGCCGCGTGCGCTGCGTGGGCGAGCTGGCCGAGAACCAGTTCCGCGCCGGCCTGGTGCGTGTCGAGCGCGCCGTCAAGGAGCGCCTGGGCCAGGCCGAGACCGAAAACCTGATGCCGCACGACCTGATCAACTCCAAGCCGATCTCGGCCGCGATCAAGGAGTTCTTCGGTTCGAGCCAGCTCTCGCAGTTCATGGACCAGACCAACCCGCTGTCCGAGATCACGCACAAGCGGCGCGTCTCGGCCCTGGGTCCGGGCGGCCTGACGCGCGAGCGCGCCGGCTTCGAGGTGCGCGACGTGCACCCGACCCACTACGGCCGCGTCTGCCCCATCGAGACGCCCGAAGGCCCGAACATCGGCCTGATCAACTCGATGGCGCTGTATGCCCGCCTGAACGAATACGGCTTCCTGGAGACGCCGTACCGCAAGGTGGTGGACGGCAAGGTCACCGACCAGATCGAATACCTGTCGGCCATCGAGGAAAGCCGCTACGTCATCGCCCAGGCCAACGCGCGCCTGGACGACGAAGGCGGCTTTGCCGACGACCTGGTGGCCTGCCGCCAGGCCGGCGAGACCATGCTGACCTCGGGCGCGAACGTGCACTACATGGACGTGGCGCCGTCGCAGATCGTGTCGGTGGCCGCCTCGCTGATCCCCTTCCTGGAGCATGACGACGCCAACCGCGCGCTGATGGGCTCGAACATGCAGCGCCAGGCCGTGCCTTGCCTGCGTCCGGAAAAACCCGTGGTGGGCACCGGCATCGAGCGCACCGTGGCGGTCGACTCGGGCACCACCGTGCAGGCCCTGCGCGGCGGCGTGGTCGATCACGTCGACGCCGAGCGCGTGGTGATCCGCGTCAACGACGACGAGAACGTCGCCGGCGAAGTGGGCGTGGACATCTACAACCTGATCAAGTACACCCGTTCGAACCAGAACACGAACATCAACCAGCGTCCCGTGGTGCGCCGCGGCGACCGCGTCGCCAAGGGCGACGTGCTGGCCGACGGCGCCTCGACCGACCTGGGCGAACTGGCGCTGGGCCAGAACATGCTGATCGCGTTCATGCCCTGGAACGGCTACAACTTCGAGGACTCGATCCTGATCTCCGAGAACGTGGTGGCCGACGACCGCTACACCTCGATCCACATCGAGGAGCTGACCGTGGTCGCGCGCGACACCAAGCTCGGGCCGGAAGAGATCACCCGCGACATCAGCAACCTGCCGGAAGTGCAGCTGAACCGCCTGGACGAGTCGGGCATCGTGCACATCGGCGCCGAAGTGCGCGCCGACGACGTGCTGGTGGGCAAGGTCACGCCCAAGGGCGAGACCCAGCTCACCCCGGAAGAAAAACTGCTGCGCGCCATCTTCGGCGAGAAGGCCTCGGACGTGAAGGACACCTCGCTGCGCGTGCCCTCGGGCATGGTGGGCACGGTGATCGACGTGCAGGTGTTCACCCGCGAAGGCATCGTGCGCGACAAGCGCGCCCAGTCGATCATCGACGACGAGCTGCGCCGCTACCGCCAGGACCTGAACGACCAGCTGCGCATCGTCGAGAACGACACCTTCGACCGTATCGAGAAGATCCTGGTCGGCAAGATCGTCAACGGCGGCCCGCGCAAGCTGGCCAAGGGCGCCACGATCACCCGCGAATACCTCGCCGACCTGGACCGCTGGCAGTGGTTCGACCTCCGCCTGGCCGACGAGGCCCATGCGGTGGTGCTCGAACAGGCCAAGGAGTCGCTCGAGCAGAAGCGCCACCAGTTCGACCTGGCCTTCGAGGAAAAGCGCAAGAAGCTCACGCAGGGCGACGAGCTGCCGCCGGGCGTGCTCAAGATGATCAAGGTCTACCTGGCCGTCAAGCGCCGCCTGCAGCCGGGCGACAAGATGGCCGGCCGCCACGGCAACAAGGGCGTGGTCTCGCGCATCGTGCCGGTCGAGGACATGCCGCACATGGCCGACGGCACCCCCGCCGACATCGTGCTCAACCCGCTGGGCGTGCCCTCGCGGATGAACGTGGGCCAGGTGCTGGAAGTGCACCTGGGCTGGGCCGCCAAGGGCGTGGGCTACCGCATCGCCGACATGCTGCGCGACGAGCAGAAGATCGAGATCAGGAAGCTGCGCGCCTACCTGGAAAAGGTCTACAACTCGACCGGCACCGGCGCGCGCATCGACGAGCTCAATGACGACGAGCTGCTCGAGATGGCTCACAACCTCAAGCGCGGCGTGCCGTTCGCCACGCCGGTGTTCGACGGCGCGACCGAAGAGGAAATCGGCAAGATGCTGGAGCTGGCCTACCCCGACGAGGTGGCCGAGCGCCTGCAGCTGACCGAGACCCGGGCCCAGGCCTGGCTGTTCGACGGGCGCACCGGCGAGAAATTCGAGCGTCCGGTGACCGTGGGCTACATGCACATGCTCAAGCTGCACCACTTGGTCGACGACAAGATGCACGCCCGCTCGACCGGCCCGTACTCGCTCGTCACCCAGCAGCCGCTGGGCGGCAAGGCGCAGTTCGGCGGCCAGCGTTTCGGCGAAATGGAAGTGTGGGCGCTGGAAGCCTATGGCGCCGCGTACACGCTGCAGGAAATGCTGACGGTCAAGTCCGACGACATCAACGGCCGTACCAAGGTTTACGAAAACATCGTCAAGGGCGACCACACCATCGATGCGGGCATGCCCGAATCGTTCAACGTGCTGGTCAAGGAAATCCGTTCCCTCGCCCTCGACATGGATCTGGAGCGTAACTAATGAAAGCGCTACTCGACCTTTTCAAGCAAGTCTCGCAAGACGACCAGTTCGACGCCATCAAGGTCGGGCTGGCCTCGCCCGAGAAAATCCGTTCGTGGTCGTATGGCGAGGTGCGCAAGCCCGAAACCATCAACTACCGTACCTTCAAGCCCGAGCGCGACGGCCTGTTCTGCGCCAAGATCTTCGGCCCGATCAAGGACTACGAGTGCCTGTGCGGCAAGTACAAGCGCCTGAAGCACCGCGGCGTGATCTGCGAGAAGTGCGGCGTGGAGGTCACGGTGGCCAAGGTGCGCCGCGAGCGCATGGGCCACATCGAGCTGGCCAGCCCCGTCGCGCACATCTGGTTCCTCAAGAGCCTGCCCTCGCGCCTGGGCATGGTGCTGGACATGACGCTGCGCGACATCGAGCGCGTGCTGTACTTCGAGGCCTGGTGCGTGATCGAGCCGGGCATGACGCCGCTCAAGCGCGGCCAGATCATGTCCGATGACGACTACCTGTCCAAGACCGAAGAGTACGGCGACGACTTCCGCGCCCTGATGGGCGCCGAGGCCGTGCGCGAGCTGCTGCGCACCATCGACATCGACCGCGAGGTCGAGACCCTGCGCGGCGAGCTCAAGGCCACGTCGTCCGACGCCAAGATCAAGAAGATCTCCAAGCGCCTGAAGGTGCTCGAAGGCTTCCAGAAGTCGGGCATCAAGCCCGACTGGATGGTCATGGACGTGCTGCCCGTGCTGCCGCCGGACCTGCGTCCGCTGGTGCCGCTGGACGGCGGGCGCTTCGCGACCTCCGACCTGAACGACCTGTACCGCCGCGTCATCAACCGCAACAACCGCTTGAAGCGCCTGCTGGAGCTCAAGGCGCCCGAGATCATCCTGCGCAACGAAAAGCGCATGCTGCAGGAATCGGTCGACTCGCTGCTGGACAACGGCCGCCGCGGCAAGGCCATGACCGGCGCCAACAAGCGCCAGCTCAAGTCGCTGGCCGACATGATCAAGGGCAAGAGCGGGCGCTTCCGCCAGAACCTGCTGGGCAAGCGCGTGGACTACTCGGGCCGTTCGGTCATCGTGGTGGGCCCGCAGCTCAAGCTGCACCAGTGCGGCCTGCCCAAGCTGATGGCGCTGGAGCTGTTCAAGCCCTTCATCTTCAATCGCCTGGAGATGATGGGGCTGGCCACGACCATCAAGGCCGCCAAGAAGCTGGTGGAAAGCCAGGAGCCGGTGGTGTGGGACATCCTCGAAGAGGTGATCCGCGAGCATCCCGTGATGCTCAACCGCGCGCCGACGCTGCACCGCCTGGGCATCCAGGCGTTCGAGCCGGTGCTGATCGAAGGCAAGGCCATCCAGCTGCACCCGCTGGTGTGCGCGGCGTTCAACGCCGACTTCGACGGCGACCAGATGGCCGTGCACGTGCCGCTGTCGCTGGAAGCGCAGATGGAAGCCCGCACGCTGATGCTGGCCTCCAACAACGTGCTGTTCCCGGCCAACGGCGATCCGTCGATCGTGCCCTCGCAGGACATCGTGCTGGGCCTGTACTACGCCACGCGCGAGCGCATCAACGGCAAGGGCGAAGGCATGTTCTTCACCGACGTGTCCGAAGTGCTGCGCGCCTACGACAACAAGGAAGTCGAGCTGCAGACCCGCATCACCGTGCGCCTGAAGGAATACACGCGCGATGAGAACGGCGAATGGCAGGCGCAGGTCAACCGCGTCGAGACCACGGTCGGGCGCGCCATCCTGTCGGAAATCCTGCCGCGCGGCCTGCCCTTCTCGGTGCTGAACAAGCCCCTGAAGAAGAAGGAGATCTCGCGCCTGATCAACCAGTCGTTCCGCCGCTGCGGCCTGCGCGACACGGTGATCTTCGCCGACAAGCTGATGCAGTCGGGTTTCCGCCTGGCCACGCGCGGCGGCATCTCGATCGCCATGAGCGACATGCTGATCCCCAAGGTCAAGGAAGACATCCTGGCCGAGGCCAGCCGCGAGGTGAAGGAAATCGACAAGCAGTACTCGTCGGGCCTGGTGACCTCGCAGGAGCGCTACAACAACGTCGTGGACATCTGGGGCAAGGCCGGCGACAAGGTCGGCAAGGCCATGATGGAGCAGCTGGCCACCGAGCCGGTGGTCAACCGCCACGGCGAGGAAGTGCGCCAGGAATCCTTCAACTCCATCTACATGATGGCCGACTCGGGCGCGCGCGGCTCGGCCGCGCAGATCCGCCAGCTGGCCGGCATGCGCGGCCTGATGGCCAAGCCCGACGGCTCGATCATCGAGACGCCCATCACGGCGAACTTCCGCGAAGGCCTGAACGTACTGCAGTACTTCATCTCGACCCACGGCGCCCGTAAGGGCCTGGCCGATACGGCGCTCAAGACCGCCAACTCGGGCTACCTGACCCGCCGCCTGGTGGACGTGACGCAGGACCTGGTCATCACCGAGGACGATTGCGGCACCTCGCTGGGCTACGTGATGAAGGCGCTGGTCGAAGGCGGCGAAGTCATCGAGCCGCTGCGCGACCGCATCCTGGGCCGCGTGGCCGCGACCGACATCGTCAACCCCGACACGCAGGAAACCGTGTTTGCCGCCGGCAGCCTGCTGGACGAGGACGCCGTGGAGGTCATCGACCGCCTGGGCGTGGACGAGGTCAAGGTTCGCACGCCGCTGACCTGCGAAACCCGCCGCGGCCTGTGCGCGCACTGCTACGGCCGCGACCTGGGCCGCGGCTCGATGGTCAACGTGGGCGAGGCCGTGGGCGTGATCGCCGCGCAGTCGATCGGCGAGCCCGGCACGCAGCTGACGATGCGGACCTTCCACATCGGCGGCGCGGCTTCGCGCGCGGCCATGGCCAGCGCCGTGGAGACCAAGTCCAACGGCACCGTGGCCTTTGCCAGCACGATGCGCTATGTCACCAACGCCAAGGGCGAGCGCGTGGCCATCTCGCGTTCGGGCGAGATCGTCATCAGCGATGACAACGGCCGCGAGCGCGAACGCCACAAGGTGCCCTACGGCGCCACGGTGCTGGTGGGCGACGGCGAGGCCGTCAAGGCCGGCGCCCGCCTGGCGACCTGGGATCCGCTGACCCGCCCGATCGTCTCCGAGTACGCCGGTTCGGTGCGCTTCGAGAACATCGAGGAAGGCGCCACGGTGGCCAAGCAGGTGGACGAGGTCACCGGCCTGTCGACCCTGGTGGTCATCACGCCCAAGAGCCGCAGCGGCAAGGCCGCCCAGCGTCCGCAGATCAAGCTGATCAACGAGACCGGCGAGGAAGTGAAGATCGCCGGCACCGATCATCCGGTGAACATCTCGTTCCCGGTCGGCGCGCTGATCACGGTGCGCGACGGCCAGCAGGTGGCGGTCGGCGAGGTGCTGGCGCGTATCCCGCAGGAATCGCAAAAGACCCGCGACATCACCGGCGGCCTGCCGCGCGTGGCCGAGCTGTTCGAGGCCCGTTCGCCCAAGGACGCCGGCATGCTGGCCGAGGTGACCGGCACGGTTTCCTTCGGCAAGGACACCAAGGGCAAGCAGCGCCTGGTCATCACCGACCTGGACGGCGTGAGCCACGAGTTCCTGATTCCCAAGGAAAAGCAGGTGCTGGTGCACGACGGCCAGGTGGTGAACAAGGGCGAGATGATCGTGGACGGCCCGGCCGATCCGCACGACATCCTGCGCCTGCAGGGCATCGAGAAGCTGGCGACCTACATCGTCGACGAAGTGCAGGACGTCTACCGCCTGCAAGGCGTGAAGATCAACGACAAGCACATCGAAGTGATCGTGCGCCAGATGCTGCGGCGCGTGAACATCGTCGATGCCGGCGACACCGGCTTCATCCCCGGCGAGCAGGTCGAGCGCTCGGAGATGCTCAACGAGAACGACCGCGTCATCGCCGAGGACAAGGTGCCGGCCACGTACGAGAACGTGCTGCTGGGCATCACCAAGGCTTCGCTGTCGACCGATTCGTTCATCTCCGCCGCGTCCTTCCAGGAAACCACCCGCGTGCTGACCGAGGCTGCCATCATGGGCAAGCGCGACGACCTGCGCGGCCTGAAGGAAAACGTCATCGTCGGCCGCCTGATCCCTGCCGGTACCGGTATGTCCTACCATACCGCCCGCAAGGACAAGGAAGCGCTGGAGGTGGCCGAACGCGAAGCGGCCCGTGCGCTGGCCAATCCTTTCGAGGATGCGCCGGTGTCGGTGGGCAGCGACGACGCGGCCGAGGGCGATGCCGGCCAGGGCGGCCAGGAGCCCGACGCGGGCTGACCTGGGTCCGGACGGGGCGGCGAGCCGCCCCGGGGCCATCCGAAACCCCGCATGCGCCTGGCGCGTGCGGGGTTTTTTTTCGGCCATGGCACCCGTCATTCATTGTTCCACCGGGTTGAATTGACCTGCCAAGTCGCGCTTCTTTATCCCAGTTCGGTAAACAAGAACAATGGCTCCATCGGACTGTGTCCTTTCTTGATACGGAGCATCCCATGCGTACGAACGAAACCGGCCGGGTCGCCCTGGTGACCGGCGGCTCGCGTGGCATCGGCGGGGCCATCAGCCGCCGCCTGGCCGCCGACGGCCTGGCCGTTGCCGTCAACTATGCCGGCAACGCCGCCAAGGCGCAGGAGACCGTCGCCGCCATCGAAGCGGCCGGCGGCAAGGCCATCGCCATCCAGGGCGACGTGGGCGACCCGGCCGAGGTGGCCGCGCTGTTCGAGCGCACCTGCCAAGCCTTCGGCCGCATCGACGTGGTGGTCAACAGCGCCGGCATCATGCCGATGGCGCCGGTCGCCCCGGACAGCCTGGCCGATTTCGACAAGGTCATCGCCACCAACCTGCGCGGGGCCTTTCTCGTGCTGGCCCATGCCGCCGCCAGCCTTGGCCAGGGCGGACGGATCATCGCCCTGTCCACCAGCGTGATCGCCAGGTCGTTTCCGTCCTACGGCCCCTACATCGCCTCGAAGGCGGGGGTCGAAGGCCTGGTCCGCGTGCTGGCCAACGAGCTGCGCGGGCGCGGCATCACCGTCAACGCGGTCGCCCCGGGCCCGGTCGGCACCGAGCTGTTCCTGGAGGGCAAGAGCCCGGAGCAGGTTGCCCGTATCGCCGAGCTTGCTCCGCTGCAGCGCCTGGGCACCCCGCAGGAGATCGCCGCCGTGGTGTCGTTCCTGAGCGGCCCGGACGGCGCGTGGGTCAACGCCCAGGTGCTGCGCGCCAACGGCGGCTTCGCCTGAGCGCCTAGGGCCCGGCGACCCGGTTGCGGCCCCGGCGCTTGGCTTCGTACAGCAGCGCGTCGGCGCGGGCATAGAGGGCGCCCCAATCGTCCCCGGGCTCGGCCAGCGCCACGCCGAAACTGGCGCTGACCGGCGGCAGCCCCGGGCGGGCCGCATGGCAGGCCAGCACGGCCAGGCGCTGGCGTTCGGCCAGGCGGCAGGCCTGCTGCGCGTGCGAGCCGGCCACGAAGGTGGCGAATTCCTCGCCGCCCAGGCGGCCCAGCAGGTCGTGGGCGCGGACGGTATGGCGCAGCGCGTGGGCGACCGCGCCCAGCACCACGTCGCCGGCGGGATGGCCATGGGTGTCGTTGATCTGCTTGAAGTGGTCGACGTCGCAAAGGATCAGCGCGCCGGATCCGGGCCGGCCTTGCAGCAGCGGGACGATGCGCTCCAGGAAAGCCCGGCGGTTGAGCAGGCCGGTCAGGCCGTCCTGGTCGCGTTCGCGCCGCAGCGCCTCCAGGATGTCGTGGACGCAGGCCGCCAGCATGGCCAGCGCCAGGGCCGTGCCCAGCACCGCCAGCGACAGCTGCAGGGTTTGCCAGAACGCCGAATCGGCAAAGGCCCGCGCGTCGGCAGGCGCCTGAAAGCCGATGGTCAGCAGCGTGCGCGGGAAGAATTGCAAGGCAAAGCCCAGCAGCACCCAGAACAGCACCCGGTCGGCGATGCGCGCGCGGGCCAGGTGGCGCACGCGCCAGGCGCAGGCGGTCAGCAGCAGCCCGTAGCCGAAATTCTGGATGTAGACGCGCGCGAGCAGGTTGCGGTCTACATAGAAGAAATAGGCCAGCAGCAGCGTGAAGGCGGCCAGGATGGCCAGGCCGGTGCGCCAGGCCGCGGGCCGCCCCGCGCGCAGCAGCAGGCCTTGCGACACCAGCAGCAGCGCCAGCGTGTACAGCGCGCCCGAGACCAGGGCGTTGGGGCCGGTGCCGGCGGGCAGGTGCAGGATCTGCGAGAGCGCGCCCAGCGTGAAGGTCCAGCAGCCGGCGGCCATGTACAGGACGTGGCCGCGGCGGCGGTCGAGCAGCCAGGTGCAGGCGAAGGCCAGCCCGAAAAGGAAAAGCACCCCGGGCCCGATCAGGGACAGGGTGACACGGACGACGCTACCGTCCATGGGCGGGCGGCGCCGGGCAAGCCGTCGTGATGGAAATGGGCATGGCAGGGATTATAGGAAGCGGGCACCGCCGCGGCCGGCGCGCCAGGCTCGATATGTCCGCCCGCACCCTGGCACACTACCGCTACGCGCCGCCTGCCGCTTTGCGCAGGCGCGCCTGCTTTCCTGGAGGATCCAAGCATGAACTACCGTCCCCGGATCGGCCTGGCGCTGGGCAGCGGCTCGGCCCGCGGCTGGTCGCACATCGGCGTGATCCGCGCGCTCGAGCGCGCGGGGCTGGCGCCCGACGTGGTGTGCGGCACCTCCATCGGCGCGCTGGTGGGCGCCATCTATGCGGCGGGCCGGCTCGACTGGCTGGCCGAATGGGTGGGCAAGCTGACCTGGCCGGGCGTGGTGGCCATGCTGGACCTGCGCATGGGCGGAGGCCTGATCGAGGGCGGGCGGCTGGTGCGTTTTTTCCAGTCCCACTTCGAGGACCGGGGCATGGAGCAGCTGTCCAAGCCCTTTGCCTGCGTGGCCACCGAACTGGCCACCGGGCGCGAAATCTGGCTGCGCGAAGGCCCGGTGATCGAGGCCGTGCGGGCCTCGATGGCGCTGCCGGGCCTGTTCACGCCGGCCCAGCAGGACGGCCGCCTGCTCGTGGACGGCGGCCTGGTCAATCCGGTGCCGGTATCGCTGTGCCGGGCCATGGGCGCGGAAGTGGTCATCGCCGTGGACCTGAACTGGGACCTGGTGGGCCGGCGCAGCCGCACGTCGGCCGCGGCGGCCGCGCCGGCCGACGAGGGGTCCGGGATGCTGGCCATGCTGCTGGGCAAGCTGCGGCCCGCCGCGCGCGGCCCCAGCCAGCCGGGCCCGACGCCGGAAATGCCCTCGCTGCTGGACGTGCTGGGCACCAGCCTGAACATCATGCAGGTGCGCATCACGCAAAGCCGCCTGGCCGGCGAGCCGGCCGATGCCGTGATACGGCCCAGGCTGTCGGACATCGCCGCCATGGACTACCACCGCGCCGCGCAGGCCATGGCCGAAGGCGAGCGCGCGGCCCAGCGGGCCCTGCCGCTGATCCGCGACCTGCTGTGGCACGGCGAGCCGGGCGTAGCGGCCGAGGGAGCCGACGACGCGGCCGCGCCCTGAAAGTTCTGCGATTTTTAGCCGGCTTGACAGTTCTTTAACTGCAAATCAATACAATTCTCATCTCTAGCAACAGGGAAGGGAATTCAGCCGTGGTCAAAGCGATAGTTTGCCCCGGCGCCGCGCTGGCGCTGGCCCTCGGGGCCGTGCCGGCGTGGGCGCAACAGGCCGTCCAGTCATTCGCACCCGTGGTGGTGACCGCCTCGGGCGTCGAGCAGGAAATCCGGGATGCGCCGGCCAGCATCACCATCGTTACGCGCGAGGAACTGGAAAAGCAGCCTTTTCGCGACCTGACCGACGCGCTGCGCAACGTCGAGGGCGTGAGCGTGACCGGCGTCGCCAACGAGCAGGACATCTATATCCGCGGCCTGCCGGGCAACTACACGCTGATCCTGGTGGACGGCAAGCGCCAGAACACGCGCGATGCGCGTCCCAACGGCAGCAGCGGCTTCGAGCAAAGCTTCATCCCGCCGCTGGAGGCGATCGAGCGCATCGAGGTGGTACGTGGCCCGATGTCCTCGCTGTACGGCTCGGACGCCATGGGCGGGGTTATCAACATCATCACCCGCAAGGTCGGCACGAAGTGGGGCGGTTCGCTAACGGGGGACTACACCTTGCAGGAGCATGGCGACTCCGGCGACTCGTACCAGGGCCAGTTCTACCTGAACGGCCCGATCATGCAGGACAAGCTCGGCCTGCAGCTGTGGGGCCGCTACCTGAACCGCGACGAGGACCGGATCCTGGGCGGCTTTCACCGCACCCGCGACAGCAGCGTGACCGCGCGCCTGGCCTTTACCCCCACCGCCAACCACGACATCATGCTGGAGGCGGGCACGGCGCGGCTGCGGCGCGACAACACGCCGGGCATGACGGCCGAGGCCGGCACCTTCGACGGTTATCGCAACCACGACCGCGACCACTACTCGATCAGCCATGCGGGGCGCTATGGCTGGGGCACCTCCGACCTGGCGCTTAGCCGCGAGGTGGCCAAGCGCACCACCTACGCCAAGGACAACAGCGGCGATTTCGTGCGCAATGCGCGCGCCCCCGAAATCCAGAATACCGTGTTCGACGCGAAGTTCAGCGTGCCGCTGGGCAACCACATGCTGGTGTTCGGCGGCCAGTACAACGAGGCCGAGCTGACCGACTTCAATCCGGGCCTGCGCGATAACGCCAACCGCAAGTTCAGCATCACGCAAAAGGCGGTATTCCTGGAGGACGAGTGGCAGATCACCGACAGCTTCTCGCTGCTGGGCGGCGTGCGCCTGGACGACCACGAGGTCTATGGCACGCAGACCAGCCCGCGCGCCTACGCGGTATGGCATACCACGGACCAGCTGACCCTCAAGGGCGGTGTCTCGCGCGGCTTCAAGGCGCCGGACATCCGCCAGATCGCGCCGGGCTACGCGACCACCACGGGCGGCGGCGGCTGCAGCTACGGGCCCAACGGCACGTGCGGGGTGATCATCGGCGATCCCGGCCTGGAAGCCGAGACCAGCACCAACTACGAGCTGAGCGCGCACTGGGACAACCAGCGCGACCTGGCCGCCAGCATCACCGGCTTCTATACGAAGTTCAAGGACAAGGTCAGCAACGCGCTGGTGCTGGACGAGAACGGCGTGCCGGTGCGCTGGTCCGAGGACCCCAACTACCGCCTCTGGTACAACTTCAACGTGGACAACGCCACGATCCGCGGCGTGGAGCTTAGCGTGCGCTGGCGGCCGACGGCGCGGTGGTCGGTGGTGCCGAACTACACCTTCACCGATTCGAAGCAGACCGGCGGCGCCTACGACGGCTATCCGCTGACCCGCACGCCGCGCCATGCCGGCAACCTGCGCATCGAGTACACGCCCAGCGCGGCGCTGACGCTGTGGACCGCCGGCAACTACCACGGCAAGGAAATCAACGCCGGGGCGCGGGTGGGCACCAACGGCGTGGAACTGGCCCAGGGGGTGCGCGAGTACGACGACTACTACACCTTCGACCTGGGAGCGTCCTACGCCCTGACCAAGAACACCACGATCAACGCGGCGGTCTACAACCTGGGCGACAAGCGGCTGGACGAGCAGACCTACAACACCATCGGCGACGGCCGCCGCTACTGGCTGAGCGTCAACACCCGGTTCTGAGCCCGGGCCCCGCAGGGGCCGCCCGTCCCGGGGCGGGCGGGCGCGGGCGCCATCCGTTTCCATTTATGTGGCGTACCACGTAAATGCGTCAATCCGGTGCACGGGATTCCCGTAACCGTGCATGCGCCGCAAGCCGGTGCGGGCGGGCGCGGCCTGCGCCCCGGGAATATAAGGGGTATGCCACTTATATAGCCGTGGCCGCGGCGTTGGCATGCTTGTTGCTTGACGAGGGGCAAGACCAACCCTCGCAGAGGACAAGCCATGACAACGACGGTGCTCAAGGGCGGGCGCATCCTTGATCCGGCCACCGCGACCGACCGCGTCGGCGACCTGCTGGTCCTGGACGGCCGGATCGCCGATCCGGCCACGCCGGTGCCGGCCGGCGCGCAGCTCATCGATTGCACCGGCAAGCTGGTGCTGCCCGGCCTCATCGATACGCATGCCCATGTGTTCCGCTACGTGACCGGGCGCTTCGGCCTGGACGCGGACCTGTGCGGCGTGCAGTCGGGCGTGACCACGCTGGTGGACCAGGGCGGTCCGAGCTGCATTACCCTGCCGGCGTTCCGGCACTACGTCGCCGAACGCAGCCGCACGCGCCTGTATGCCTTCCTGTCGGCCTACCTGGTCGGCGGGCTGGAGGGCCACTATTACCCCGAGCTCTACCGGCCCAGCTGCCTGGACGTGGACGCGACGGTCAAGGCGGCCCGCGCCAACCGGGACCTGGTCAAGGGCATCAAGGCGCATGCCGAACTGGGCGGGCTCTCGCGCTGGGGCCTGGACGTGATGAAGCTGGCCGCGCAGATCGGCCGCGAGGCGGACCTGCCGGTATACGTGCATTTCGGCCAGCTCTGGCCCACGCCCGACGGCGGCGGCTTGCCTGTCGATCCCGACGCCATCCTGCCGCAAGTGCTGGACCTGCTGCGTCCGGGCGATGTGCTGGCCCATCCGTTCAGCCGCCATCCGGGCGGCTTCGTCGAGCAGAGCGGGCGGGTGCATCCGCTGGTGCGCGAGGCCGTGGACCGGGGCCTGAAGATGGACGTGGGCCACGGCTCGCATTTCAGCTTCCGCTCGGCGCGCAAGGTGCTGGAGGCCGGTTTCGTGCCCGATACGCTGGGCGCGGACATGCACGGCTACAACACCACCGTGCCCCATCCCCCCGGCACGCCGGACTCGCATCCGGACGAGGAAGAGCACCTGTTTCGCGGCCGCACGCGCTTCTCGCTGGTCTCGGCCATGACCGCCATGCTGGCGCTGGGGCTGGCCCTGGAACAGGTGGTGCGCATGGTGACGGTCAATGCCGCGGCGCTGCTGCGCAAGGAGGACGAGCTGGGCTCGCTGCAGCCCGGGCGGGTGGCCGACGTCAGCGTGCTCAACGACGAGCGCGGCCGGTGGGTGATGCGCGATAACGAAGGCACCCAGGTAATCGCCGAGCGCATGCTCACCCCGGCCTTCTGCCTGCGTGCCGGCCAGCGCTTCGATGCGCAGGCCAGCATCCTGCCGGTGGCGCAAGCCGCCTGAACGCGAACGGGAGGCGCACCGCAATGGACAGCCCGGACATCGCCGCGCAAGGCATAGGCGCCTCGATCCCGCGCAAGGAAGACGAGCGCTTCCTGCGCGGGCGCGGCCAATATGTGGCCAATCTGCGTTTTGCGGGCATGCAGGACGTGGCCTTCGTGCGCAGCCCGGTGGCGCACGGGCGCATCCTGGGCATCGAGAAGCCGGCCGCCCATCGCGCCTGTGTGTTCGACGCGGGCGACCTGGCCGGGGTGCGGCCTATCGTGGCCGATAGCGGCCTGCCCGGGTTCAAGTCCTCGGCGCAGCCGGTGCTGGCGCAGGACAAGGTGCGCCAGGTCGGCGAGGCCATCGCCATGTGCGTGGCGCCGACCCGGGCGCAGGCCGAGGATATCGCCGCCCAGGTCTACGTCGACGTGCAGGAGCTGCCCGCGGTGGTCGACATGATCGAGGCGCGCCAGCCCGGCAGCGCGCTGGTGCACGAACACTGGGGCGACAACGTCTTTCTGGAGACGCACGTGGGTGCGGAACTGGACGACGCGTTCGCGCAGCTGCGCCGCGATGCGCCGATCCAGGTCAGGCGCCGCCTGCGCACCGCGCGCCAGAGCATGGCGCCGATGGAGGGGCGCGGCTGCGTCGCCTACTGGGACGAGCGCGCCGGGCAGCTGGTGCTCTACACCGCCGCGCAGATGCCGCATATCAACCGCACCGGGCTTGCCGGCTGCCTGGGCCTGGACGAGGGGCAGGTGCGGGTGGTCTCGCCGGACGTGGGCGGGGGCTTCGGCTACAAGGGCATCCTGCTGCCCGAGGAGGTCTGCGTGGCGTGGCTGGCCCTGGCGCGCGGGCATCCGGTGCGCTGGATCGAGGACCGCCGCGAGCAGCTGACCGCCAACGCCAACTGCCGCGAGCACGACTACGACATCACGGCCTACGCCGACCGCGAGGGGCGGCTGCTGGGCATCGACTGCCAGGCCACGGTGGATTCGGGCGCCTACTCCTCCTATCCCTTTTCGGCCTGCCTGGAGGCCGCGCAGGTCGGCAGCATCCTGCCCGGCCCGTACAAGATGCCGCTGTACCGCTGCCGCACCTGGTCGGTGGCGACCAACAAGCCGCCCATCCTGCCCTATCGCGGCGTGGCGCGCACCGGCGTGTGCTATGCCATGGAAAGCGTCATGGACGACGTGGCCGCGCAGGCCGGCATCGAGCCCTTCGAGGCGCGCCTGCGCAACCTGGTGCAGCCGCACGAAATGCCCTATGACAACGTCACCGGCAAGCATTTCGACAGCGGCGACTATCCCGAATGCGTGCGGCGCGCCGTGGCCGCGCTGGACCTGCCGGCCTGGCGCCGCCGCCAGGCCGTCGGCGAGCCCGACGGCCGGCTGGTCGGCGTGGGGCTGGCCGTGTTCTGCGAGCAGGGTGCGCATGGCACCTCGGTGTATCACGGCTGGGGCATTCCCATGGTGCCGGGCCGCGAGCCGGCCGCCTTGCGCCTGACGCCCGATGGCGTGCTCGAGATCAAGGCGGGCGTGCATTCGCACGGCCAGGGCATGGAAACCACGCTGGCCCAGATCGCCCACCAGGTGCTGGGCGTGCCGGTGGCCCGCGTGCGCGTGACGCTGGGCGATACCGGCACCACCCCGTATTCGACCGGCACCTGGGGCTCGCGCGCGGCCGTGATGGCCGGCGGCGCGGTGGGCCAGGCCTGCAAGATCCTGCGCGAACGCCTGGTGGCCATCGGCGCCCACCTGATGGGCCTGCCCGCCGGACAGGTGCGCTGGGAGGGCGGCCAGGCCCTGGGCGCGGGGCGATCGGTGACGCTGGCCGAGATCGCCCGCACCTGGCACCTGCGGCCGCAGCTGCTGCCGCCGGACGTCGATCCGCAAGGGCTGGAGGTCTTTGCCACCTATCAGGCCCGGCGCGATACCGGCACTTTCAGCTATGCCTGCCATGCGGTGGCGGTGGCGGTCGATCCGGAGCTGGGCCGGGTCGAGCTGCTGGACTACGTGATCGTCGAGGACGGCGGCGTGCTGATCAATCCCATGGTGGTCGACGGCCAGGTCTACGGCGGCGCGGCGCAGGGCATAGGCACTGCGCTGTACGAGGAGATGCGCTACAGCGAGCATGGCCAGCCGCTGGCCTCGACGCTGGCCGATTACGTGCTGCCGGGGGCCACCGAGGTGCCGGCCATTCGCATCGAGCACATGCAGACGCCCGCGCCCTATACCGAGTTCGGCCAGAAGGGCATCGGCGAGAGCGGGGCGATCGGGCCGCCCGCGGCCATCGCCAACGCGGTCAACGACGCCATGCGATGCGTGGGTGCGCGCGTGGACGAGCTGCCCCTCAGTCCGCGCGCCGTGCTGCGGGCGCTGGCGCAGGCGCAGGCGCATCGAGACAGGAGGGTCGCGCAATGAAATCCGCCCCATTC
Source organism: Orrella sp. JC864 (assembly GCF_037026685.1). Lineage (NCBI taxonomy): Bacteria > Pseudomonadati > Pseudomonadota > Betaproteobacteria > Burkholderiales > Alcaligenaceae > Orrella > Orrella sp. JC864. The sequence goes on from NZ_JBANET010000013.1 coordinate 30,992, forward strand.
GATTACACCCGCGCGGCGCAGGGCAGCGAGGCCATCGCGCGGCTGTCCGGCAGCCAGGGCCTGGGCAAGCCGGTGGCCGGGGGCCAGTCGCTCGGACCGATGATGAACATGCGCCTGGCCCAGCCGGCGCTGCTGGTGGACGTGCGCGGCGTGCCCGAGCTGCTGCATTGCGAGGATACCGGCGAAGCGGTGGTGCTGGGGGCGGCCGTGACGCACGCGGCCATCGAGGACGGACGCGTGCCCGACGCCACGCGCGGCCTGATGGCCCACGTGGCGCAGGGCATCGCCTATCGCGCGGTGCGCACGCGCGGCACGCTGGGCGGCAGCCTGGCGCATGCCGATCCGGCCGCCGACTGGATCAACGTCATGCCGCTGCTCGATGCCCGATGCATCGTGGCCGGGCCCGCCGGAAGGCGCGAGATCGCCTGCGCGGCGTGGATGCTGGGCACCTTTACCACCGGCCTGGGCGAGGACGAGATACTCGTGTCGGTGCGCATTCCCAAGCTGTCGGCCCGGGCCCGCTGGAGCTATTACAAGTTCAACCGCAAGCCGGGCGAATTTGCCGAGGCCATCTCGGCCTTCCTGGACGATCCCGCGCGCGGCGTGTGCCGCGCGGTGATCGGCGCGCTGGACGGCCCGCCGCATCTGGTGGCCAACGCCCGCGCCCTGCTCGAGGAGCTGCGCACCAGCGGGCTCGGCGCGCTGGGCCGCGCCGAGCTGAAGGCCGCCGGCCTGCAGGCCGGCAGCTACGAATACCGCGTGCACGCGGTGGCGCTGTCGCGCGCCGCGCATGCCTTGTTGGTTTCCGAAGGAGGAACGGCATGAACGTCATGGCCGAACTGCCCCACGCCGCCCATGCCCACGGGCAGGACGAAGGCCCGTCCATGATCGCGCTGAGCCTGGTGGTCAATGGCCGGGCGGTCCGCGCGCAGGTCGAGCCGCGCACCTCGCTGGCCGACTTCCTGCGCGAGCAGCAAGGCCTGACGGGTACCAACCTGGGCTGCGAGCAAGGGGTGTGCGGCGCCTGTACCTTGAGCGTGGACGAGGCGCCCACGCGCTCGTGCCTGGTGCGGGCAGCCGCCTGCCAGGGCCAATCGGTACGCACCATAGAGTCCTACGACCAGGACGAGATCATGGCGCAGCTGCGCCAGGCCTTCTCGGCCGAGCATGCGCTGCAGTGCGGCTATTGCACGCCCGGCATGCTGGCCACCGCGCGCGACATCGTCATCCGCCTGCCCCAGGCCGACGATGCGCGCATCCGCCTGGAACTGGCCGGCAACCTGTGCCGCTGCACCGGCTACGTCGGCATCGTGCGCGCCATCCGGCGCGTGCTCGATGCGCGCCGCGCGGACCCGGCATGAGGCGGCGCGACCCGGTCCGCGCAAGGGCCCTCCCGACACGGAAGACAACGCTGTGAACCTCGAACAATCCTTCACCGTGCCCTATCCGGCCGAACAGGTCTGGCGGGCTTTCCAGGACGTGCCCGGCATCGTGGCCTGCCTGCCTGGCGCGGCGCTGGCCGAACCGCCCGCCGGCCAGGCCCTGAAGCTGTCCATGACGGTCAAGCTCGGCCCCATCGTGGCGGCCTTCGCCGGCGAGGGCGCCATGACGCTGGACCAGGCCGCGCGCGCCGGCCGCATCAGCGGCGGCGGCGCGGACCGCAAGAGCGGCTCGCGGGTCAAGGGCGAGGCGGCCTTCTCGCTGCACGAGCAAGCCGGCCAGGAGGGCGCGGCCGTCACGCGGGTGGACGTGAAGGTGGACTACGCCATCACCGGCGCGCTGGCGCAGTTCTCGCGCGGGGGCATCGTACGCGAGCTGGCGCAGCGCCTGACGCAGGCCTTCGCCGAGAACCTGCGCCAGAAGCTGGCCGCCGACGTGCCGGCCGGCGCGCCGGCTGCCCTGGCCGCCGATGCGCCGGGCGCGGATGCACCGGCCGTGGATGCGTCCAGGCCTGCCGTGGCGGCTCGCGCGGCCGATGCCGGTACGGGCGCCGGGCCGCGGGCCGGCGCGCCGCTGGAGCTGGGACATTTTTTCTGGCCGGCGCTGTGGGCGCGCATCAGGCGCTGGTTCGGGGCGGGCCGCAAGCCGGACCGGACGGGACGCTGATACCGAAGGATGTGCGCAGGTGCGCATGCAGTCCGAACTGCGGCACAGCCGCACACGTGGTGTCTACAAGCAAGGGGAAAACCATGAAACTGAAGTCTCTTCTGCCGGCGCTGCTGGCGCTTGCCCTGGCCACCGGCGCCCAGGCGCAATCGGTCATCCGGATCGGCGCGCCGCTGGCGCTGACCGGCGGCCTGGCCGACGAAGGCAAGAAGCAGCAGGTCGCCTACGACATGTGGCTCAAGCGCGTGAACGAGGCCGGCGGCATCCAGGTCGGCGACCAGAAGGTCAAGGTCGAGCTCGTTACCTACGACTACCAGTCCGACGAGAAGCGCGCGCAGCAGATGGCCGAGCGCCTGATCACCCAGGACCGCGTGGACTTCATGACCTCGCCCTTCGGCTCGGGCCACACCAAGGTGGTGGCCGGCGTGGCCGAACGCTACGGCGTGCCGGTGATGGCCTCGGTGGCCTCGTCCGAATCGGTGTTCGACCAGGGCTACAAGTACCTGTTCGGCACCCTGGCGCCCAACGGCGGGCTGGTCGACGCCATGATCAAGACCTTCGGCCAGCAGATGCCCGAGGCCAGGAAGATCGCCATCCTGGGCCGCGAGGACGTGTTTCCGCGCTCGATGGCCACGGCCATGCGCAGCGCGGCCGAGAAGGCGGGCCTGCAGGTGGTGCACAACGAGTTCTATCCCGTGGGCGCGCTGGATCATTCGGCCTCGCTATCGAAGATCAAGGCCGCCGCGCCCGACTGGATCTACGTCACCGGCTACACCAAGGACCTGATCCTGGCGCGCAAGCAGATGGCCGACCTGGGCGTGAGCGCGCCCATCGTCACCATGATCACCGGCCCGGCCTACCAGGAGTTCATCGACGGCCTGGATACCCTGGCCAACGGCGTGTCCAGCACCACGTGGTGGCATCACTCCACGCAGTACAAGGCCGACGACGTGTTCGGCTCGACGCAGGCCTTCTACGACGAATTCGTGGCGCGCGAGAAGCACGATCCGGACTACGTGCACGCCTCCGCCGCGGCGGCGCTGGTCGCCCTGCAAAAGGCCATCGAGCAGGCCGGCACGACCGACAAGGCCAAGGTGCGCGACGCGCTGGCCTCGCTGGACATCGACACCTTCTACGGCCCGATCAAGTTCGGTGCGAACGGCATGAACGCCGGACGCGACCTGCCCATCATCCAGGTGCAGGACAAGAAGGTGGTGGTGCTCTTTCCCGAGGCGGTCAAGCAGGCCGACGCCATCCGCATGCCCTGACGGGCGCATCGCCATACACCCGGTTGAATCGCCATGACCCTGTTCGCGCAAATCATCGCCAACGGACTGATGCTGGGGGCGCTGTATGCCTGCATCGCCGTCGGCTTCTCGCTGGTCTGGGGGGTGCTGAACGTCATCAACATGCTGCACGGCTCGTTCATCGTGCTGGGCGGCTACCTGACCTTCTTCGCCTGGTTCCATTACCAGATCAATCCCTTCGTCATGCTGCCGGCGGTCTGCGCGCTGCTGTTCCTGATGGGCTACCTGCTGCAGTACGGCGCGATCAACCGGGTGGTGACCCGCCCGGTGCTGACTACGCTGACGCTGACCTTCGGCCTGGACATGATCCTGTACAACTTCATGAACCTGGGCTTCGAGGCCACGCCGCGGCGCGTGTCGCTGGACCTGGGCCGGCTGGAGCTGGCGGGCGTGATCCTGCCGGTGGACCGCCTGCTGGCCATGGCCCTGGCCCTGGCGCTGACCGGGCTGCTGTACTACGTGATGCGCAGCTCGCGCATCGGCCGGGCCATCGTGGCGGTGCGCATGGACCGCGACGCCGCCTCGCTGATGGGCATCCGCGTGCCGCACGTCTATGCGGTCACCTTCGGGCTGGCCGCCCTGATGGCCGGCGCCTGCGGCGTGCTCATGTCGGTCGTCTTTCCCATCACCACCAACATTACCGGGCTGCTGCTGGGCAAGGCCTTCGTGATCTGCGTAATCGGCGGCCTGGGCACGGTGCCCGGTGCGCTGGTCGGCGGCCTGGCCCTGGGCCTGATCGAGAGCGTGGTGGGCAATTTCCTCGGCGCGCAATACGCCGTGCTGTTCGGTTTCCTGATCATGCTGGCGCTGCTCATCACGCGGCCCACCGGCCTGGTCGGCAAGAAGGGGTACGAATGAACGAGAAACCCGATTCCGCCGCCCGCCCGCGCCTGGGCAGGCACCTGCTCTTTGCCGCGTGGGTGCTGCTGCTGGCGGCCATGCCCTTCCTGGCGGACAACTACTACGTGCGGCTGGCCACCTTCGTGTGCATGTATGCGGCGCTGGCGCTGTCCTGGAACTTCATCGGCGGCTATGCCGGCTACCCTTCGTTCTCGACCGCGGCCTTCGTGGGCCTGGGCAGCTATGCCGGCGCGCTGATGCAGAACGCCGGTGTGCCCATGGTGCTGGCCTGGCTGGGCGCCACCGTGTTCGTCAGCGCCTTCGCCGCGCTGGTGGGCGCGGCCATCCTGCGCATGAAGGGTCATTACTTCGCCATCGGTTCGATCGCCATGGTCGAGGTGCTGCGCCTGGGCACCTCGCTGTGGTCGGAGCTGACCGGCGGCGGCGACGGCCTGAACGTGGCCATCATGCCCGGCGGGCCGGATTTCGCCGCGCGGGTGTTCCTGTACGCCATGCTGGCGGTGATGCTGTGCGCCTGGATCGTCACGCTGCTGGTGGACCGCTCGCGGCTGGGCTTCGGGCTGCGCTGCATCAACCAGAACGAGGATGCCGCCGACATGGTGGGCATCGCCGTCAACCGGTACAAGACCGCCGCCTACACGCTTTCGGCCGTCTTTTGCGGCACGGTGGGCGCCATCTATGCGTCGTGGGTGTCGTACATCGCGCCTACCGACGCCTTCGCCATCCTGCTGACGGTCAAGGTGCCGGTGATGGCGATGCTGGGCGGGGTGGGCACCGTCTACGGCCCGGTGGTGGGCTCGGCGGCCTTCGTGCTGCTGGAGGAAACCATCTGGGCCCGCTTCCTGGACTACCACCAGGCCATCCTGGGCGTGATCATCGTGCTGCTGATCTTCTTCCTGCCCGGCGGCCTGCTCAAGATCGATTACCGCCGCTGGCTGCGCCGCCCTGGCGCGGCGCCGGCCGGCACCGCGCCAGGGCCGGGCCCGGACGGCCCGGCAGCGCCCGCCGTACGGCCGCATGCAGCCAAGGAAGGAGTCATCCAATGACCACCCCCCTGCTCGAGGTGCGCAGCCTGTCCAAGCGTTTCGGCGGCCTGCAGGCCACCCGCGAGGTCTCCTTCTCGCTGCGCGAAGGCGAGATCGTCGGACTGATCGGCCCGAATGGCGCGGGCAAGACCACCCTGGTCAACCTGATCACCGGCGTGCTGACCGCCAGCGGCGGCTCGGTGTTTTTCAAGGGCCGCGACGTCACGCGCCAGCGGCCCTACGAGGCCGCCCGCAGCGGCCTGGCGCGCACTTTCCAGATCGTGCAGCCCTTCCCGCACATGACGGTGCTGGAGAACGTGGCGGCCGGCGCGCTGTTCGCCGCCGGCGCGCCCAGCCGCAGGCAGGCCGAGCGCCAGGCCATGGAACACCTGGAGTTCGTGGGCCTGGCCCCGCTGGCGCACCAGCCGGCCGCCTCGCTCACGCTGCCTTCGCGCAAGCGCCTGGAACTGGCCAAGAGCCTGGCCATGCAGCCCAAGGTGCTGCTGCTGGACGAGGTCAATGCGGGCCTGAACACCGCCGAGATCGAAAAGGCGCTGGCGCTGATGCGCGCCATCGCCGCGCGCGGCATCACCATCCTGCTGATCGAGCACCTGATGAAGGTGGTGCTGTCGCTGAGCCAGCGCGTGCTGGTGCTGCACCATGGCGAGCTCATCAGCCAGGGCGATCCGCAGTCGGTCATCAGCGACCCGAAGGTCATCGAAGCCTACCTGGGCAGCAAGTTCGCCGCGCGCCAGCAGCAGCTTGCGCCCGCAACCGGAGCCCTGCATGGCTAATACGCCCCTGCTCAAGATCGAAGGCCTGCAGGCCGGTTATGGCGACGTCCAGGTGCTGTGGGGCGTGGACCTGGTGGTGCCCGCCGGCGAGATCACCTGCATCGTGGGCTCGAACGGCGCTGGCAAGTCCACCTTGCTGCGCACCATCTCCGGCCTGGTGCGCGCCAAGGCCGGCCGCGTGGAGTTCTGCGGCCGCGACATGACCGGCGCCAGCCCCGACGCCATGCTGGGCGCGGGCCTGGCCCATGTGCCCGAGGGCCGGCGGCTGTTTCGCGGCATGTCGATCCGCGACAACCTGCTGGTGGGCGCCTACCTGCGGCGCGACGCGCGGGCCGACATCGAGCGCGACCTGCAGGCCGTCTACGAGATGTTCCCCATCCTGAAGGAGCGCCAGCAGCAGGACGCCACCACGCTGTCGGGTGGCGAGCAGCAGATGTGTGCGATCGGCCGCGGCATCATGTCGCGCCCGCAGCTGCTGATGGTCGACGAGCTTTCGCTGGGGCTGGCCCCGCGCGCGGTCGAGAAGCTGGGCGATGCACTGCGCGAAATCAATCGCAGCGGCCTGACCATCCTGCTGGTCGAGCAGGATGTGCTTACCGCCTTCGAGCTGGCGCGCCACGCCTACGTGATCGAGACCGGGCGCGTAGGTATCGCCGGCGAGACCGCGCAACTGTCGGCCGACCCGCGGGTGCGGCAGGCCTACATGGGGATCTGATCATGGGTCCGAAGGATCCGGCGGCCGGCGACCCGGCCAAGGCCGCGGCCCTGGCCGCGCTGGCGGCGGTGCGGCCCCATTGGGGCGCCGTGCAGCCGGCGCGCAGCGCCGTGGGCCTGCCCGGGCGCACCTTGCTGCATGCCGGCCCGCCCTATGCCGACGCCGCCCGGCCCGCCGCGCCGGTACTTTCTTCCGCGGCGCTGGCCTGCGTGCACGAAGGCTGGGCCGATTCCATCGAGGCGGCGCTGGCCCTGATCGCCGCGCGCGAGGTAACCCTGGCCCCCGCGCAATCGTATGGCGTGGTATTGCCCCTGGCCGCGGTCGCCGGGCCCGGCACGGCGCTGGTCGGCGTGGCCGACGGCGCAGGCGCCGCGCCGCGCGCCTGGTCCCTGCTGGGCAGCGGCGCCGGCCCGCAGATCCGCTTCGGCACGCGCGACCCGGCCATCCTGCCGCGCCTGCGCTGGCGCGACCAGGAGCTGGCGCCGCGCCTGCATGAGATCGTCTCGGCCGCGCCGGTGGACTTGATCGCGCTGGCGCGCCAGGGGCTGGCCGGCGGCGACGACCTGCATGCCAGCACTGCCGCCGCGCAGGCCGCGCTCGCTGCCCTGCTGGCTCGGGCCCTGCGGCCGGCGGCGCAGCCGGCCGACGCGCGCATCGGCCAGATGCTCGAAGGCTCCCCGCTGTTCTTCCTGACCTTGTGGATGGCGGCCTGCCACCTGATGCTCGATGCCGCCGCCCGGCAGGCGCACGGTTCGGCCTGCGCGCTGGTGGTCGCCCTGGCCGGTAACGGCCGAGACCTGGGCGTGCGGCTGGCGGGCCAGCCCCGGCGCTGGTTCGTCTCGCCGGCGCCCCCGCCGGCGGGCCCGCGCCTGGATCCGGCCGGCATGGCACCGGCCGCTGCGCTGGTGGGCGACAGCGGCGTGATAGACGCGGCGGGTTTCGGCGCCCAGGCGCTGGCACTGGCGCCCGCCGTGCAGCAGGCGCTGGCGCCGTGGCTGCCGCCGGACTGGCGGGAGCGGCCGCAGCGGCTGCTGCAAGGCCCGCATCCCCTGTTCGCCGACCTGGGCCTGCGGGTGGGCGCCGATGCCGCGGCGGGCCTGGCGCCCTTGGCCGCCATCGCCATGGTGGCCGCCGACGGGGCCGGCGGGCTGCTCGGGCGCGGCATCGCGATGCTGGACGACGAGGTGTTCCGCCGCGCCGCGCGCGGCTTGGCCGAGGGGGCCTAGGCGGGCGGCGTTCCGGCCTTGGCCGCGGGGCGCGGCGTTATTCGGGCATCCAGCCGCAAGGCACGCGCCGCAGCCGCGGCGAATCGAAGGCCGCCACCACCGGCAGCGGCGCACCCTGCCGGTCGACCAGGGTCCGGCGCCAGGCCGTGCCCTGGCGCATCGCCACCGCGATGCCCGCGACGTCGGCCCCGCAGCGGGCCAGCAATGTCAGCGCCGATTGCATCGTCTGACCCGTGCTGACGGCGTCGTCCACCACCAGCACCCGTACCCCTTGCAGCCGGGGCGCCAGGTTGGGGTCGACGTAAAGCATCTTCTTGGCCAGCGGCGAGGTCAGCGACTGCACGGGCATGGCCAGTTGATCGTCATACCAATACTTGCGCGAATAGCCGAACGGCACGTAGCGCCCGAACCCCAGCAACTGCGCCACGCGCGGCGCGAACGCCAGCCCCAGCGTGGGCAGGCCCACCACGCAGTCGGCGCCCAGCGGACGGGCCGCCTGAGCCATGAAACCGCACAGCGCATCGATGACTTCGAAGGAAGCATGGTTGGCGATCAGCGAGGCCACGCAACGGTCGGGATCGGCGGGCACGGCGCGCAGCGGCAGGACCAGATAGCGTCCGTCAGGCAGGCGGGCCGGGTAGCCGCGCTGGAATGGCCCTTCCAGGGGCATATCCAGCGTATCCGGGGCCTGCAGCGACTGCCAATAGCCCGCCGTGCAATCGAAAGCCGATGCATCCGGGGCTGGACGGGAGTCGGACGTGGCGGCGTTCATGGCAGGCGAAACGGCACGTTGCCCACGTCGTTGTTGGCTTCCAACAGCCGGATCAGCAGCAGCATCAGGCGGTCGCGGTCCTCGGGTGGCAAGGGGGCGATGGTGCGGTCGTGGGCCCGCTGCACCGCCTGGGCCATGCGCTCGACCAGCTGCTGGCCGCGCCGCGCCAGCTTGACCAGCCGCACCCGCCCGTCCTTGGGGCTCTGGCGCCGGCGCACCAGGGCGCGCCCTTCCAGCCGCTGGATCACCTCGGCGACGGTGGTGCGCTCCAGGCCCACCTCCAGCGCGATGCTGATCTGGTCCATTTCGCCGTGCTCGGCCAGGGCGGTCAGCACGCTGTATTGCACCGGCGTGATGCCGAATCCGGCCGTCTCTTCCAGGAAAAGCGAGCCGTGGATCTGGTGCAGGCGGCGGATCAGGAAGCCCGGACGCCCGAGCAGGGCGGATTTTTCGGCGGCGGCGGCCAGCTCGGCCTGCAGGCTGGACGAAGAGGAAGGCAGAACGGTCATGGGGTGCGCCGCGGAGGCGATGCGTAGGCGAAGATGGCGATTCTAACCCTGGATACGGGGTATGCCCCGCTTTGCCGCGGCGGGCGCGCCGGCCCGGGCGGCCCGGCGCCGCGCCGGCATGCCTATCGGGGACGCACCGGCGGCGGCGCGGCTGGGCCTGGACGAGTCGCCGATATTGACGGACTGGCGCGGATAACGGTACACTGGCGAGCTTAGCGAAATTTTGCGGAAAGAGCCTGGGCCTATTTCCGCATGGAGTTTGCAAGACCGCTCTTTGTCGGCCGGCCGGTTTTTTCCCGGGTTGCCGTATCCAGGTGGCGGTTTTGCGTGAAACCGCCCAGGAACGGAACTGTCATTGTCATGTTCGCGACGTAGACTCTCGCGGCTTGCCGATGTCGACAACAGGGAACATTTAAGGTCATGCCTACTATCAGCCAACTCGTGCGCAAGCCGCGCGAAGTCAGCCAGGCCAAGAGCAAGAGCCCCGCGCTCGAAAATTGCCCTCAGCGCCGCGGCGTGTGCACGCGCGTGTACACCACCACCCCCAAGAAGCCGAACTCCGCCTTGCGCAAGGTCGCCAAGGTGCGCCTGACCAACGGCTTCGAAGTCATCTCCTACATCGGCGGCGAAGGCCACAACCTGCAGGAGCACTCGGTCGTGCTGGTGCGCGGCGGCCGTGTGAAGGACCTGCCCGGCGTGCGCTATCACATCGTGCGCGGCTCGCTGGACCTGCAAGGCGTGAAAGACCGCAAGCAGGCGCGTTCCAAGTACGGCGCCAAGCGCCCGAAGAAGGCCTAAGACCATCCCGTACCCGATTTACCGCTGCCGGCCGGTCCGGACAGCGTGGTGCGACCGCCCAGGGCTCCCGGGTCCAGGCGGAACTAAGGGGTCGCTTGTTTAAGCGGCCATGGCCGTGCGAATGGCACGGTTCAACTGAACAGACACTAAGGAAGCAAAAATGCCCCGTCGTCGCGAAGTTCCCAAGCGCGAGATCCTGCCCGATCCCAAGTTCGGCAGCGTCGAACTCGCCAAATTCATGAACGTTGTCATGCTGTCCGGCAAGAAAGCCGTGGCCGAGCGTATTGTCTACGGTGCGCTCGACCAGATCCAGGCCAAGACCGGCAAGGAGCCGATCGAGGTCTTCAACCTGGCCATCAACAACATCAAGCCGCTGGTCGAGGTCAAGAGCCGCCGCGTGGGCGGCGCCAACTACCAGGTGCCGGTCGAGGTGCGCCCCGTGCGCCGCCTGGCCCTGGCCATGCGCTGGCTGCGCGAAGCCGCCAAGAAGCGCGGCGAAAAATCCATGGATCTGCGGCTGGCCGGTGAAATCATCGACGCCTCCGAGAACCGTGGCGCTGCAATGAAAAAGCGTGAAGACACGCACAAGATGGCCGAAGCCAACAAGGCGTTCAGCCATTTCCGCTGGTAAGCAGGTAATTTAAGGACACCCAAATGGCCCGCAAAACTCCGATCGAGCGCTACCGCAACATCGGTATCTCTGCGCACATCGATGCAGGGAAGACCACCACGACCGAGCGCATCCTGTTCTACACCGGCGTCAATCACAAGATTGGCGAGGTGCATGATGGCGCAGCCACCATGGACTGGATGGAGCAGGAGCAGGAGCGTGGCATCACCATCACGTCTGCTGCCACGACGGCGTTCTGGCGCGGCATGGGTGGCAACTACCCCGAGCACCGCATCAACATCATCGACACCCCGGGACACGTGGACTTCACCATCGAGGTGGAGCGTTCGATGCGCGTGCTCGACGGCGCCTGCATGGTCTATTGCGCCGTGGGCGGCGTGCAGCCCCAGTCCGAGACGGTGTGGCGCCAGGCCAACAAGTACGGCGTGCCGCGCCTGGCCTTCGTCAACAAGATGGACCGTACCGGCGCCAACTTCTACAAGGTCTACGAGCAGCTGCGCACCCGCCTGAAGGCCAACCCGGTGCCCATCGTCCTGCCGATCGGCGCCGAGGAAAACTTCAAGGGCGTGATCGACCTGATCAAGATGAAGGCCATCCTGTGGGACGAGGCCAGCCAGGGTACCAAGTTCGACTACGCCGACATCCCGGCCGAGCTGCAGGCCCAGGCCGACGAGTGGCGCGAGAAGCTGGTCGAGGCCGCCGCCGAGTCGTCCGAGGAGTTGATGAACAAGTACCTGGAAGGCAACACGCTTTCCGAGGAAGAAATCAACAAGGCCCTGCGCGCGCGTACCATCGCCGGCGAGATCCAGCCCATGCTGTGCGGCACCGCCTTCAAGAACAAGGGCGTGCAGCGCATGCTGGACGCGGTCATCGACTACCTGCCCTCGCCGGTGGACATCCCGCCGGTCGAAGGCGAGACCGATGACGGCCAGCCCGCGACCCGCAAGGCCGAAGACACCGAGAAGTTCTCGGCGCTGGCGTTCAAGCTGATGACCGACCCGTTCGTCGGCCAGCTGACCTTCGTGCGCGTGTATTCGGGCGTGCTCAAGTCGGGCGACACCGTCTACAACCCCATCAAGGGCAAGAAGGAGCGCATCGGCCGCATCCTGCAGATGCACGCGAACAACCGCGAGGAAATCAAGGAAGTTCTGGCCGGCGACATCGCCGCCGTGGTGGGCCTGAAGGACGTGACGACCGGCGAGACGCTGTGCGATGTCGATTCGCACATCATGCTCGAGCGCATGGAGTTCCCCGAGCCCGTCATCTCGCAGGCCGTCGAGCCCAAGACCAAGTCCGACCAGGAGAAGATGGGCCTGGCGCTGTCGCGCCTGGCGGCCGAGGATCCCTCGTTCCGCGTGCGCACCGACGAAGAGTCGGGCCAGACCATCATTTCGGGCATGGGCGAGCTGCACCTGGAGATCATCGTCGATCGCATGAAGCGTGAATTCAACGTGGAAGCGAACGTCGGCAAGCCCCAGGTGGCCTACCGCGAGACCATCCGCAAGACCTGCGAGGAAGTCGAAGGCAAGTTCGTCAAGCAGTCGGGCGGCCGCGGCCAGTACGGCCACGTGGTGCTCAAGCTCGAACCGCTCGAGCCGGGCGGCGGCTACGAATTCGTCGACGCCATCAAGGGCGGCGTGGTGCCCCGCGAGTTCATCCCCGCGGTGGACAAGGGCATCCAGGAAACCCTGCCGGCCGGCGTGCTGGCGGGCTACCCGGTGGTCGACGTCAAGGTGACGCTGTTCTTCGGTTCGTACCACGACGTGGACTCGAACGAAAACGCGTTCAAGATGGCCGGTTCGATGGCCTTCAAGGAAGGCATGCGCCGTGCCAGCCCCGTGCTGCTCGAGCCCATGATGGCCGTGGAAGTCGAAACGCCGGAAGACTATGCCGGCACCGTGATGGGCGACCTGTCCTCGCGGCGCGGCATGGTCCAGGGCATGGACGACATGGTCGGCGGCGGCAAGGTCATCAAGGCGGAGGTGCCGCTGGCCGAGATGTTCGGCTACGCCACCAACCTGCGTTCGTTGACCCAGGGCCGCGCGACCTACACGATGGAGTTCAAGCACTACGCCGAAGCGCCGAAGAACGTCGCCGACGAAATCATCAGCGCCCGCTCCAAGTAATGCAGCATCCGCGCCGGCCGCGATGGCCGGCGCGACATCCAGACTTTCGATTCAATCGTTAAACAGTTTCCTTGCTAGATATAGGGATAGATCATGGCAAAAGGCAAGTTTGAGCGTACCAAGCCGCACGTGAACGTGGGTACGATTGGTCACGTTGACCACGGCAAAACGACGTTGACGGCTGCGATCACGACGGTGCTGTCGACCAAGTTCGGCGGAGAGGCCAAGGGTTACGACCAGATCGACGCGGCGCCCGAAGAGAAGGCGCGCGGCATCACGATCAACACGGCGCACGTGGAGTACGAGACCGAGTCGCGGCACTACGCGCACGTGGACTGCCCGGGCCACGCGGACTATGTGAAGAACATGATCACGGGTGCGGCGCAGATGGACGGGGCGATCCTGGTGGTTTCGGCCGCCGACGGCCCGATGCCGCAGACGCGCGAGCACATTCTGCTCTCGCGCCAGGTTGGCGTGCCGTACATCATCGTGTTCCTGAACAAGGCCGACATGGTCGATGACGCCGAGCTGCTCGAGCTGGTGGAAATGGAAGTTCGCGAGCTGCTGTCCAAGTACGATTTTCCGGGCGATGACACGCCGATCGTCAAGGGTTCGGCCAAGCTGGCGCTCGAGGGCGACAAGGGCGAGCTGGGCGAGCAGGCGATCCTGAAGCTGGCCGAGGCGCTGGACACGTACATTCCCACGCCCGAGCGTGCGGTCGACGGCACGTTCCTGATGCCTGTGGAAGACGTGTTCTCGATCTCGGGTCGCGGCACGGTGGTCACGGGGCGTGTGGAGCGCGGCGTGATCAAGGTGGGCGAGGAAATCGAGATCGTGGGCATCCGTCCGACGGTCAAGACGACCTGCACGGGCGTGGAAATGTTCCGCAAGCTGCTGGACCAGGGCCAGGCCGGGGACAACGTGGGCATTTTGCTGCGCGGCACCAAGCGCGAGGACGTCGAGCGCGGCCAGGTGCTGGCCAAGCCCGGCTCGATCAACCCGCACACGGACTTCACGGCCGAGGTGTACATCCTGTCCAAGGAAGAAGGCGGCCGCCACACGCCGTTTTTCAACGGCTATCGTCCGCAGTTCTACTTCCGCACGACGGACGTGACGGGCACGATCGAGCTGCCGGCCGACAAGGAGATGGTGCTGCCGGGCGATAACGTGTCGATGACGGTCAAGCTGCTGGCGCCGATCGCCATGGAAGAAGGCCTGCGTTTCGCCATCCGCGAAGGCGGCCGTACCGTGGGCGCCGGCGTGGTCGCCAAGATCCTCAAGTAAGACCGGCGCGCGCGCCGCGGCCCGCGGGCTCGGCGCGCACCGCCCGCGGCGGGCCGGAAATGTCTCCTGCCCGCGTTGCAATTTCGTTCTTTAGGAATACGTCATGAAAAACCAGAAGATCCGCATCCGCCTCAAGGCGTTCGACTACAAGCTGATCGATCAATCGGCAGCCGAGATCGTCGATACCGCCAAGCGTACCGGTGCGGTCGTCCGTGGTCCCGTTCCGCTGCCCACGCGCATCCGCCGCTACGACGTGCTGCGCTCGCCGCACGTGAACAAGACCTCGCGCGACCAGTTCGAAATCCGTACGCACCAGCGTCTGATGGACATCGTCGATCCCACCGACAAGACCGTCGACGCGCTGATGCGTCTGGATCTGCCGGCTGGCGTGGACGTCGAGATCGCGCTGCAGTAAGCGGCGCAGCATCTTGCCGGGCCTCTTGTTGGCCCCGGCCCGACGGCGGGCCCCTTGCGGGGTCCGCCGTTGTCGTTTGCGGGCCTGCTGCCGCGCCGGCCGCCCGCAAGCCCGGGTCCCGCGGCCTTGCCCATTACCGCGATACCGTTACCAGCGATAGCGCGCGCTGGCCATCACCGTGCGCTCGGCGCCCCAATAGCAGCTCACGGGGCCCAGGCAAGTGGTGACGTACTTCTTGTCGAACAGGTTGCTCGCGTTCAGGGCGAGCTCTGCGCCGCGCCAGCCGGGATTGGCGCGCGACAGGTCGAATCGCAAGGCGGCGTCGACCAGCGTCACGGCCCCGATGGCATAACGGTTGGCGTTGTCGCCGTAGGTGCTGCCGCGATAGCTGACGCCCAGCCCCGCGCCCAGGCCGGCCAGCGGTCCATCCGTCAAGGTCTTGTCCAGCCACAGGCTCGCCTGGTGGCGCGGCACGAATTGCAGGGCATTGCCGACCTGGCCCGTCGTGTCGCCCGGGTTGGTGCGCAGGATCCTGCTTTGCGTGTAGGCATAGGATGCCGTCACCGCCCAGCCCGCGTCGAGGCTGGCCTTGCCTTCCAGTTCCACGCCGCGCAGCCGCACTTTGCCCGTCTGCACGCTGAAGCTCGTGTTCACCGGATCGGGCGCGCTGACATTCTTCTGCTCCAGCTGGAACGCCGCGGCCGATGCCACGATGGCCTGGCCGGGAGAGACGTATTTGAGGCCGGCCTCCCACTGCTGGCCGGTGGTCGGCGAGAAGGTGGCGCCCTGGCGGTCGGTGCCCATGACCGGCTGGAACGACGTTGAATAACTGGCATAGGGCGTAAAGCCGCCGTCCAGCTGGTACGCCAGGCCCACGCGGCCGGTGAAGCGGCCCGGGTCGGTCTTGACGCGGCTCCAGCCATTGCCGGCGGCCCGCCAGGTGCGGGTGGATGCGTCCGTGCGGTCGTAGCGGCCGGCCAGCGTCAGCTGCCAGCGTTCATAGGAAACCAGGTTCTGCGCATAGAGGCCCATCTGCTCGCGCCGTTGCCGGATCTTCAGCGCGGCGGGCGGCGAGGCGATGGGGCCGATGTCGTAGACAGGCCGTTGCAGGTCGAACAGCGGATAGGCGGGCGGGGTAAACAGCGTCAGGGCCGATTCCTCGAAGCGTGCGTCCTCCTGGAGGTAGTCCATGCCCAGCAGCAAGGCATGCGAAACCGCACCCGTTTGCAGCCGAAGGTCCAGCTGGTTGTCCAGCTGCACCACGCGCGAACGTTCGGGAAAGCGCCAGGCATAGCGCACGGCGCCGGTCTCGGTGGGCATCAGGCCGATCTGCACGCGCCGGGTGTCGGTATCCACCTCGCTGTAGCGCGCCGTCTGCCTGAAGCTGGCCCGGTCGCTGAAGCGATGATCCAGCGTATAGCCGACCAGCAGCTGTTCATTGTGGAAGCGATCGAAGTGCGGATCGCCGACGTAGCGCTCGCGGGGGATGTCGCCGGCCGCCGCGCGCCACAAGGTTCCATTGACCGGCAAGGCGGGCGCGCCGCCGCCGCCGCGCGCGTGTGTTCGCTGGTACTGCGCCGACAGGTTCAGGCTGGTGTCGGCCGAGAAGCGCCATGTCAGGCTGGGCGCGAAAAAGTACTTGTCATCGGTGATCCTGTCGAAGGACGCATTGCTTTCCTGGACCAGGGCGGTCAAACGGTACAGCAGGCGGCCCTGGGCATCGGCCGGGCCGCCGAGGTCGATGCCGCCCCGGTAGCGATCGAAGCTGCCGCCCTGCACCATCACCTCGCGCAAGGGCTCGGCGGTGGGCCGCTTGCTTGTCATGGCCACCGTGCCGCCCGGCGAGGCCTGCCCGTACAGGCCCGAGGATGGGCCCTTGAGCACCTCGATGCGTTCCAGCGCATACGTGTCCAGCCGCGGCTGCGAATAGCCGCGGGCGCCGAAGGGCAGCAGCAAGCCGTCCAGGTAGCGTCCGGGCGTGAAGCCGCGCACGGTCAGCCAGTCGTGGCGCGCGTCGGTGTCGCCATACTGCGTCGTCACGCCGGGCGTGTAGCGCAATGCCTGCGCGACCGACGTCGAGCCTTGCCGCTCCATCTCCGTGCGCGTCACGACGTTGACGGTCTGCGGCGTGGAAGACAGCGGCTGGTCGGTCTTGGCGGCGCTGCGCGAGCGCGTGGCGGCATAGGTATCGCCCAAGGCCGGATCCTGGTCGATGCCGCCCTGCACGGTGACGGGAGCCAGGCGGGCGGGCGCGGCGGGTTGGGCGTGCGCCGCAACGGCGGCGAGCGTTGCCAGGCTGGCGGCCAGCGGGACCAGCCGGCAGCCATGGCGCGGGGAAAGGGATTTCACGTCAAGGTTCTCCATGCAAAAATAACGAGAATGATTTGCATTGGCGGGTATCATTCCAGAACGTCTGCTTGCCGTCTGGCGGTTTTCCTTCACCCTTGAGCGGTTTTTCTTCAACCCTTGCACGATTTCGCGCCAGCCTCCTCGCCCATGCAAAGCCTGCCTGCCCTGGCGAGCCGCTACGATGCGCCCCGCCTGGCGCATGAGTGGTGGCGTTCGACGCTGCCCACGGTGCCGGCCACGGCGCAGTGGGAGACCGTGCTGCAAGGCGTGGAGCGGGTGGCCGCGGACGTGAGCCTGGTCCGGATCGCGGGCGCGCCGGCGCATGACCTGTACATTCCCTCGCCCGGCACCGCCATGCTGGGCCTGCAGATCTGCCTGCGGGGCGCGTTCGACGTGCAGTTTGGCGCGCTGGCGCCCCGGCGCGTGCACGCGGGGCAGGCCTATCTATTCCACTACGCCGAACCGGCGGATGGATTGTGGCGGCTGCCCGCAGGCGGCCTCTTGCAGATGGTGGACATCCGGTTCACGCCGGCAGCCTTGGCCCACTGGGGACGGGCCGATCTCGTGGCGACGCTGCATGCCGTGCTCGGCCGCGAGAAAAGGACCGAGATGGCGGCGGCCTGCCTGCCCGCCGGCCCGTCCTTGCGCGAGGTCTCGCAGGCGCTGTTGCGTAGCCCGCCCTTGCGCGATGGGGGGCTGCGCCAGGCCTGGCAGGCGGCGCGTATCCAGGAGGCCCTGGTGTGGTGCCTGGACGCGCTGGGCGAGCACAGGCCCGTCTGTGCGCGCGATGCGGCGCTGCAAGCGGCCGTGGCCGAGGCGGCCGCACGCATCGCCGATGCGTGCGCGCTGCCTTGGACGGCCGCGCGGCTGGCCCGCGAGGTGGGCCTGTCCGAACGCGCCCTGCAGCGGGGCTTTCAGGCGTGTTTCGGAATGTCGGTGCATGGCCGCCTGCACGAAATGCGGCTGGCCCTGGCCGCTGCCCGGCTGGACGCAGGGGCGTCGGTGACGCGTGCGGCCGGGGACGCGGGGTTCTCCAGCCACAGCCACTTCACGAAGGCGTTCCAGCGGCGTTACGGCATCGCCCCGCGGCTTTGGCGCCAGCGGGGCTATTTGGAGGGCTGAAAGCCCGCGGCCCGCAGCAGTCCTTGCGTGGGATCCTGGGGCGTGCGCGGCAGCGCGGCCGCATCCAGGCGGCGGGGCCGCACCTTTTGCTCGTTTTGCCGCCAATGTAGCCGGGAAATCCGCCGATTGCCGGCTTGCGCCTGCCTTACACTAGCGGCTCGCCCACTCCGCCCTGACGACCGGTGTCCGATTCCGCCTTCGACCATCTCGTGCGCGACCTCGGCCTGGCCCTGGGCATGGCCGGCTTGCGGCCGGCCGAAGGCGGGCAGGTGTGCCAGCTGGTCTTCGACGCCCGCCATGTGCTGCAGGTGGTGCATGTGCCTGCCCGGGCGCAGGTGCTGCTGTCCTGCCAGCTGGACGCGGTCTGCCTGGGCGCGGCCCAGGCGCAGCTGATGGCCCGCGCCAATTTCATGCAGGCCGGCGCAGGCGCCGTGCTGTGCGCCGGCAGCAACGGCCGGGTCTACCTGCAATGCGCGCTGCCCATGGCACAGGCCCGCGCGGCTTCGCTGCTGGCTTGCATCGAATCGCTGCTGGACCAGGCCGAGGCCTGGCAGGCCCGGCTGGCGCGCGAGGCGCCCCCCGGCGGGCAGCCCCCCCTGCGGCCCGATCCGGCCATGTTCCTGCAATCGGTGTAAGGGTGTAGGGCGCCCGCCGGCCGCGCGGGCGGGCCGCCCGCGCGATGCGTTCAGCTCGCCTTCTGGATCACGCTCTTGAGCGAATCGGCGATCTGCTTGGTGATGGTGCCCTGGATCTCGATCAGCATGCTCCATTGCTGGATCTGCTGCTGCATGCGCAGCATGTCGGCCTGCGAGACCTGCCCGTCGGCGTTGGTGCCGATGCTCGAGAGCGTCTGGTTGAGCCGGGTTTCCTGCGTGCGCAGGCTGTTGTAGATGCTGTTGTTCAGGTTGTTGAAGTTCAGGCTCGACGAGCCGGTCAGTCCGTTCAAGGCCATGGCGGTCTCCGTGATGGCGGCGGGAAAGTGGTTTATCGGTCAGCCCGGCGCGGCCGGGCCGGCCGTGGCAACCGGGTAGCCGGACAGGAATTCGCGGGCGGCGGCGGCCGCATCGGCGGCGGCGGCCCAGTCGGGGTATTCGGCGCGCGGCAGGCCGGCTGCCATGCGCTGGCGCAGACGGGTTTCCAGGGCTTGCAGGCGCTCGAGCAGGACCGTCCGTTCGGCGGGGCCTTGCGGGCCGGCCAGGCGTTCCTGCAAGTCGGTCAGGGCGATGGATGTCATGGCTGGGGGCCTAGCGTAGGACGATGGCGGGCTGCGGGCCCTCGAAGATCAGGCGGGTGGGCTCGATGGCGCTCAGGCGGTACTGGCCGTGCACGCCGCCGACCAGCAATTTACTGCCGTCTTCGAGCACGATAAAGGGCTGCGGGCCGCCGACGACGCTGCGGATGCCGAAGGGCACGCTGTCGGCCATCGGCCGCTCGCCCGGCGCGGCGCGCTGCGCGACCTGCAAGTGCGTGGCGTTAAAGCGCGCCAGGATTTCGTCCAGCCGCGCGGACTGCCCGGCCTCCAGGTGGCCCGCGCGCACCTCCAGCCGGTCGGCCGCCCAGGCCAGCTCGATGCCGGACAGTCCGGCCTGGGCCAGGGCGCTGGACAAGGCGTCGGCCACCTCGGGCGCCAGCGCGATGTGCTGGCCGATCACGGTCATGCCGGGCAGCTGGGCGCGCACCGCGTCCAGCGCCGCGGCGCGTTCGCGCGCGCTGGCCGCGATGCCGTGCAGCATCAGCCTGCCCTGGCCCTCGTAGCGGGCTTCGTAGCGGATGCCGAAGGCGCGCAGCACCTGGCTGGCCGTCTGCACCACCTCGTCTTCGACGCTGATGCGCATGGCCGGCATGGGCCAGAGCTGGGAAAGCGCCGCAGCGACGGCATCGCGTTCGGCGGCGTTGCGCACCCAGCCGGTGACGCGCACCGTCCCTGCGGCGGTCAGCCCGGCCTGCAAGCGTGCGCCCAGGCCCAGGCGTTCCAGGGCCTCGGTGACGCGGCCCAGCGACTGCCGCGCGGCTTCGCCGGAATCGAGCGCCGTCGGCGCTGGCGGGGAGGCGGGCGGCAGCAGGGCCAGCACGATGGCGACCGCCACGGCCAGCAGCGCGGTGCCCAGGCCCAGGAACAGCGGCCAGGCCGGGCGCAAGGCTTGCGGGCGCGGGCCGGCTGGCGTGCCTGGTCCGGCGGCCGGGGCCTGCGCCGGTCCGGCGGTGCCGGGCGCCGAGGCGCCGCCGCCTGCCGCGGCGTGCCCCGCGCTGTCGGGCAAGGCGCCGGGTGCCGGATCGCCGGCCCCGGGTTCACCGGCCGCCGGATCGCCGGCTGCCGCCGTGCCGCTGCCGGGCCGGGCCGCCGGCGCCGCGATCCAGGCCGCACTGGGCGGCGCCACCGTCAGCCAGACCGGCCCCAGCGGCAGCGGCTGGTTCCAGCCGGCTGGTCCGCCGGCGGTCCCGCCTTCGGCTTGCAGCATCCAGCCTTGCGCATCCAGCCTCAGGCGCGCCGCGCGCGCAGGCATGCCGAGGTCGGCCAGCACGACGTCGCAGTCCGGGTCCGAGCCCAGCACCGCGCCGTCCTCGGCCGGACAGCTGGCCTGCGCATGCAGGCCGCTGAGCACGCGCAGTTCAGGCGTCCCGTGGCGGGCGGGCGCCCCGCCGCGCGGCGCTCCGGCGCCGTCCCGGGCGTGGCCGTCGGCGGGCCGGCCGGTCACAGATCGACCCTCGCCAGCGGCTGCACGTTGATCTCCTGCGTCAGCTCCTGGTAGGACAGCACGGGCAGCTCATAGAGATCCTGCTCGATCAGCTTGCGCAGGTAGCGGCGGATGTCCATGGAGGTCAGCAGCACCGGCTTGCGCGCGGCCGCGTGCAGGTCGCCCACCGCCAGGCGGATGTTCTCCAGCAGCTTGCGCGAGACGGCCGGCTCCAGCGCCAGGTAGCTGCCGGCCGAGGTCTGGCGGATCGCCCCGCGCACGGTCTCCTCGACGCTGGGCGCCAGCAGGTAGGCTGGCAGCAGGTTCTGGCCGCCCGAGAACTTGTGGCTGATCAGGCGCTTGAGCGAGACGCGCACGTATTCGGTCAGCAGCACCGAGTCCTTTTCCTTCTGGCCCCATTCGACCAGCGCCTCGAGCACGGCGCGCAGATTGCGGATGGAGATGCCCTCGGACACCAGGCGCTGCAGGATCTCGGCGGTCTTTTGCACCGGCATGACCCGCAGCGCCTCCTTGACCAGCTCGGGATACTCGGGCTCCATGGCCGCGCACAGCACCCGGGTCTCCTGGATGCCGATGAATTCGGCGGCGTACTTGCGCAGCACGAAGGCCAGGTGCCATCCCAGTATCCGCGGGCCGTCCAGGACCGGCACGCCCGCGCCGGCCAGCGTGTCGGCCAGCCGCGCATCGGTCCACAGCGTGGACACGCCGGGCAGCAGGCTCTTGTCGGGCTCGTAAGGCACCTGCAGGGCCCGCAAGGTCTGCTCGGTATCGCGCACCAGCACCTTGCCCTGGCGCAGCAGCCCCTGGGCCACCGGCACTTCGGAGAGCAGCAGCAGGTACTGCTCGGGCGCCAGCGCTGGGTTCTCGCGCAGGCGCACGGCCGGGAAAGGCACGCCCAGCTCCAGGTACAGGGCCTGGCGCACTTCGGCCAGATGCGTCTGCAGCGCCTCGGGCGACTCGCGGGCCAGCAGCCCCGGGGCCAGGTCCACCATGACCGGCTGGGTCGGCGCGAAAGGCGCCGCGTCCTGCGCGCGGCCGGGGGCCGGGGCGTGCGGCTGCGGCGCCAGGGGCGAGATCTCGGTGACCGCGCCGGTCTTCTCGTCCACCACCTTGCGGGTGCCGCGCAGGAGCACGAAGCCGATGGTGCCCACCACCGCGGCCAGGGCCAGGAAGGTCAGGGTGGGCATGCCGGGGATCAGGCCCATGCCCGCCGCCACGGCCGCGGCGATCAGCAGCGCGCGCGGCTGCGCCAGCACCTGCGCGCCGATGTCGCGCCCGACGTTGGACGGGCCTTCGCCGGTCTGCACGCGCGTGACGATGATGCCGGCGCAGATGGCGATGAACAGCGCCGGTATCTGCGAGATCAGCCCGTCGCCGATGGTCAGGATGGAATAGACCTGCACCGCCTCGCCGGCCGACAGGTCGCGCTGCAGCGTGCCGATCAGGATGCCGCCCAGCAGGTTCACGCCGACGATGATGAGCCCGGCGATGGCGTCGCCCTTGACGAACTTCATGGCCCCGTCCATGGCGCCGTACAGCTGGCTTTCCTTCTCGACCAGGCTGCGGCGCCGGCGCGCCTCGTCCATGTCGATGGTGCCGGCGCGCAGGTCGGCGTCGATGGACATCTGCTTGCCGGGCATGGCGTCCAGCGAGAAGCGCGCGGCCACCTCGGCCACCCGCTCGGCGCCCTTGGTGATGACCACGAACTGCACGATGGTCAGGATCAGGAAGACCACCAGGCCGACGATCAGGTTGCCGCCGACCACGAAATTGCCGAAGGTCTCGATGATGTGGCCGGCATCGCCCTGCAGCAGGATCAGGCGGGTCGTGGCGATGGAGATGCCCAGCCGGAACAGCGTGGTGATCAGCAGCACCGAGGGAAACGAGGAGAAGGCCAGCGGCGAGGGCAGGTACATGGCCACCATCAGCAGGATGGCCGACAGGGTCATGTTCGCGCCGATCAGCACGTCCACCAGCGCGGTGGGCAGCGGCAGGATCATCATGAAGATGATCGAGACGATCAGCACCGCCAGGACGATGTCGTTGCGGCTGGTGATGGCGGCGACCGCGCGGTTCAGGGCTTGCATCGGCAATCAGGCGTTCGCGTAAGGGTAGGAGGGCGCCGGCGCGCGGGTGGCGACGTAGGCGCGCATGGCTGCGGCCGCCTCGTCCTCGCGGCCCAGGGCGGCCAGCGCCTGGGCGCGCACCAGCTGGAAGGCGGCATCGGGCGCGGCCGCCATGGCGGCCTGCTCCAGCGCGGCCAGGGCGGCCTCGGCCTGCCCCGCGCGCAGCAGCGCCAGGGCGCGGGCCACCTGCTGGGCCGGCCCGGCCGCGCCCAGGGCGGCCAGTGCGTCGAACAGCACCGCCGCCTTCTGCGGGCGGTCATGGACCAGGTAGACGTGGGCCAGCCGCGCCAGCAGCGCCAGGCTTTCAGGCGTGGGCATGGCGTTCATCCCTGGTGCAGCGCATTGCGGTACAGGGCCAGCAGGTTCTGCAGGCTGGCTTCTTCCTTGAGCAGCCGCACGGCGCGGTTGAGCACGCGGCTGTCCGGGCCGCCCAGTTCGGCGGCCTGGGACAGTTCGTCCAGCGCGGCGGCCAGCCGCTGCGAGAACTGGCCCGGCGTGAGCCTGCCCAGCATATCGGGGCCCGGGGCCAGCGCCTCGAGCAGGAAGTCGCCGGTATTGGGCGCCTGTCCGGCCTGCGCCGGCGCCAGGCCGGATGGCTCGCGCGGCGGCGCCGCGGTTGGCGCGCCCGCAACTGCGCCGGCGCCCGGCTGCGCAAGGGCCGGCGGCAGCCCCTCCCGGCCTGCGGCAAGGGGAAAGGGAGAGGACGGGCTCGATGGAATGGACGTCATGCGGGGCCGCGGCAAACGGGAGGTATGGGGCACGGCGCGCGAGGCGGCCGACCGGAGGTAGTAACGTCCGGGGCCCAAAGGTTCCACCGGCCGGCCCGGCGCCCTTGGCCGCCCGGGACGGAACCTTGCGGCCCGCCGCGTTACTGAAGGCGCATCGCCCCGATTGGCGGACCTGGCACGGAACCGGGCGGCATTTGCCGTTACTGATGCAGGTCGGCCCGGTCGCCGGGACGAATTCAGCGGCCTTTCGCCCCGTTGGCCGGGGCAAACCAGCAAGGAAACGACATGCCGGCAGACACGTCCCCCGAAACCCTGATCGCCCAGGCGCAGGAGCTGATCGAGCGCGTGCGGCGCGACCTGCAGGCCGGCGAGGCCTTCTACGGCGAACACGGCCTGGACCCGGAGCAACTGGCCCGCCAGGCCACGCCGCAGGACATCGAAAAAGCCCAGGCGCTGGTGCGCCAGGACCTGGAGGAAGTCGAGCAGGCGGTGGCGCATGCCGCCCAGGCCGCGCCGGCGGCCGAACGCCCGCCGCTGGGCAGCCTGCCTCCCAACCTGGCCTGACGCCGGCCGCTTGCTTCGGAAACTGCCATGAGCCCGCAATTGCCCCCTGGCGGCCTGCCGCCCCTGCCCTCGCAGCTGTCCACTCCGCTGTCGCCCGATTCGCCGGGCTTGCCCCCGCAAACGCCCCGCACCGCCTTGCCTGCGGGGATCGCCCCGCCGCCTCCGTCCCTGCCCGGCGAGGCGGCCGGCCGCGCCGAGGCCCGCCTGCCCGTGCCGCAAGGCAGGGCGCAGGACCTGCAAGGCCTGGCCGGCGCGCTGGACCGGCTGGGGGCCGACCAGGTCGGCGCCGACGTGGCGGACATGATGGCGCTGCTCCAGCAGATGGCCCAGGACCAGCGCGCCCAGGCCAAGCTGGACATCGAGCAGCGGCGCCAGGACAGCCTGGACGCGATGCTGTCCGCGGCCGACGCCCTGCGCGCCGCCGCCGAGGAAAGATTCCGCACCGCCGTGGTCTCCGGGGTGATGCAGATTGTCGGCGGCGCCGCCAGCATCGCCCTGGGAGCGGGCGGCGCCATCAAGAGCGGCGTGGCCGGCCAGCGGATCGATGCGCCCGGGGCCGCCGGGCCCAAGGACACCCAGGCCTTGCAAGCGCAGGCCAAGGTGGTCCAGGGCGGCGCGCAGCAGGCCGAGGACATCATGCAGCAGATGATGGGCATCATCCAGGACGTGCGCGACAAGCTGGCCGCCATCGAGCAGTCCCAGCAGGAGGTCAATCGTGGCATCGCCCGCAATGTCTGAGGAACTCGCCATGAGCACCACCCTGAACGCCGTGCCGCGCACCGAGACGGCCGAGCGCCTGTATCAGGGGCTGGCCGCGTTGCCGGCTTCCTCGCGCCTGAGCGAGGCGCAGCTCGAGGCCTTGTATGGCCTGGGCCACAGCCACCTGCTGCAGGGCCAGCCACGCCAGGCGCTGCCCTATTTCTCGCTGCTGGGCATGTACGGCATGCCGCGCCGCCACTACCTGGCCGGCCTGGCGCTGTGCCTGCAGCGCTGCGAACGCTACGACGATGCGGTGCGCGTGTATGCCCTGCTGGGCACGCTGTTTCCCGAGACCGCCGATCCCTTCGTGGGCATGGCCGAATGCCTGCTGGCGGCCGGGCGCCGCCAGGAAGCGGCGCAGGAATTGGACCGCGTGCTGCGCTATCTGGAAGCGGATGCGCGGCAAGGCGGCGCTGACGCCGAGCAAGCCCGGATCCGCGCGCACGTGCAGGCGCTGCGGGCCCTGGCCGTGCAGGACGGCAGCCCATGAGGCCGCGCCATGCACATTGAAGCGGGACGGCCCGGTCCCGCGCCAGCGACGGCCGTCTCCAGCGAGACGGCTTTCGTGCTTGATGCGCACGAGGCGCGCATGCTGGCCGAAGTGGGCATGCTCGCGGCCGGCGCGGCCGATGCGGCGCGGGCCGAGCGCATCTTCGGCGCACTGCGCCGCCTGCGGCCCGGCCGCGCCTATCCGTGGCTGGGCCTGGCATTGGCGCGCGCCAACAGCGGGCAGGCCGATCAGGCCGCCCAGCTGCTCGAAGGGGCGCGGCTGGACGACGCCCAGGAGGCGGCGATCCTGCAGGCCTGGCGGGGCCTGGTCCTGCAACTGGCCGGCCGCCGGGACGAAAGCCGCAAGGTGCTGGCGGCGGCCGCCGCCATGCACGGCGAGGGCGCCGAACTGGCCCGCCGGCTGCTGGGCGGGGATCCGGCCTCGCCGGCGCGGCAGGCCGCCGACACCTGATCATCACGGAACACAAAACATGGAAATCGCCACGCTTGCCGCTTCCCTGGCACCCTTGCCCGCCTTGCCGGCCGGGCCGGCCCTCGCGCCGGCCGAACCGTCGTCCCTGGCCACCGAGCGCTTTAACGCGCTGATGGCTGCGGCCGACGCCCCGGCGCCTTCGCCCGTGCACGCGGCGCTCTCGGCCGCCTTCGCCCCCGCCGCGCAGGCCGCCCCCACGCTGGGCAGCCAGATCCTGGCCGGGCTGCAGGGCACGGCCAGCGAGTTCTCGCAGCGCTGGCAGGGCATCTCCAGCACGCTCGAACGCGTGGCGGTCTCGCCCAACGTGGCCGAGATGCTGCGCGCGCAGGCCGAGATGCTGCAGGTCTCGGTGCAGTACGAATTGGTGGGCAAGGCCGTCTCGCGCACCACGCAGAACATCGACACGCTGGTGCGCATGTCATGACGATGCCCGCCTTGCACCG
This sequence comes from Orrella sp. JC864, assembly GCF_037026685.1. Classification (NCBI taxonomy): domain Bacteria; kingdom Pseudomonadati; phylum Pseudomonadota; class Betaproteobacteria; order Burkholderiales; family Alcaligenaceae; genus Orrella; species Orrella sp. JC864. The sequence continues at coordinate 57,330 of NZ_JBANET010000013.1, forward strand.
TGGCGCCGCCCGCCTGTGGCTGGCTTGCCGGCTGGGCGCCGCGACGCTGGCGCTGGCCCTGCTGGCGGCCTGTGGCGGCCAGGTCACGCTGATTTCGGTAGGCACCGAGGGCGAGGCCAACGAATTGCTCTCGGCCCTGCTCGATGCCGGCATCGCCGCGCGCAAGGTTCCCGCCGACGGCGGGATCGCGGTCAGCGTGGACGCCGGCCAGGTGGCCCGCTCGCTCGATATCCTGCGCGCCCAGGGGCTGCCGCGCGAGCGTTTCGACGGCATGGGCCAGATCTTTCGCAAGGAAGGCCTGGTGTCTTCGCCGCTGGAGGAGCGCGCCCGCTACGTCTACGCGCTGTCGCAGGAGCTGGCCAATACCTTGTCGCAGATGGACGGCGTGCTGGCCGCGCGCGTGCACGTGGTGCTGCCCGAGCGCGGCGGCGTGGGCGAGGCCGCCACGCCCTCGACGGCCGCCGTCTTCATCAAGCACCAGGCCGGCTACAGCCTGGATGCCTTGCAGCCGCAGATACGCAAGCTGGTCACGCATTCCATTCCCGGGCTGACCGAGGACAGGGTTTCCATCGCCCTGGTGTCGGCGCAGCCGCCCGCCGCCGCGCCGGCGTCCGCGCCCCTGCAGCGGCGCGTGCTGGGCCTGACGGTCGACAGCGGCTCGGCCGCGGCGCTGCTGGCCGGCTTTGCCGTGATGGCGCTGCTGGTGCTCGGCCTGGCCGGGGCGCTGGGCTGGGTGCTGTGGCGCCTGGGCATGCCCGGCTTGCGCCGCGTGGCCCGCGAAGGCCAGGGAGCGTCGGCGTGAGCACGGCGGCGCAGGCGGACCTTTCCTTGTTCGGCGAGCGGCTGGCGGCCTTCAACCTGCTGCCCAGCCTGACGCTGCATCCGCTGCGCGAGGCCGATTACGGCCAGGCGCCGCAGCCGGACTGGCCGGCCGCGCTGCATGCGGCCTGGCACCGCCATCGTTCGGCGCTGATCCTGAAGCGGCTGGGCCTGGCCGAGCGGCCGGCCGCCGACCCGGGCCGGCCCGAGCTGGCGCTGGCCCTGCTGCCGCCCGAGGCCTTGTGGCGGTGCCTGCGCTGCATCGGCGCGGCCCTGTGCGCGCCGCGGCTGCGCCGCGCCATCGCCGGGCCCGAGGTGCGCCAGTTCCTGCAGGCGCTAGGCCCGCAGGTGATGGCGTTCGCCCGCGGCCCTGCCGCCCAGCTGGCCGTGGCGGTGCCCGCCTGCGCCGGCTACGGGGCCGAGCAGGCCGTGGCCGCCGTGCACGAACTGGGCCGGGCGGTGCTGAACGAGGCGCTGGCTGGCGGCGGCCCCGAAATCGCCCTGCGCGCCGAACTGAAGCTGCCGCCCGGCCCGGCCGCGGCGCCTCCTTGCCGCGGCGAGGCGGCGCGCGCGCTGGCCCTGGACGTCCTCAAGCATTGCGATCCCACATGGCATTCCTCATTCCCCGCGACGCCCTGACGCCTCGCCGCCTGGCGGCCACGCTGGCGCCTGGCGCCAAGGTGCTGCGCGCGGCCGATCACGCCGTGCTGGTGCAGGCCCAGGCGCTGCTGGACGATGCGCATGCCCAGGCGCGGGCCATCGGCGAGCAGGCCCAGGCCGCCTACCAGGCCGAGCGCCAGCGCGGCTACGACGATGGCAAGGAGCAGGCCCTGTTCGACCAGGCCGACAAGATGATCGAGACCGTCGGGCGCACGGTGGAGTACTTCGCCGGCGTCGAGAACGAGATGGTCGACCTGGTGATGCAGGCCGTGCGCAAGGTGGTCGACGGCTTCGACGATCGCGAGAAGGTGGTGATCGTGGTGCGCAATGCGCTGGCGGTGGTGCGCAACCAGAAGCAGATGACGCTGCGGCTGCATCCGGACGAGGTGTCGGCCGTGCGCGAGCGCGTGAACGAACTGCTGGCCGCCTATCCGGCCGTGGGCTACCTGGACATCGTGCCCGATGCGCGGCTGGCGCGCGGGGCCTGCATCCTGGAGAGCGAGATCGGCATGGTCGAGGCCAGCCTGGAGGGGCAGATCGCGGCCCTGCGCTCGGCGTTCCAGCGCACGCTGGGCAGCCGCGTGTAGCCGGGGCCGGGAGAGCACGCCATGCGCCAGTTCGAATACATCACCGAAATGATGGAAATGGCCCTGCACGATACGCCCACGCTGCGCATCAAGGGCCGTGTCACGCAGGTGGTGGGCACCATCATCAAGGCGGTGGTGCCGGCGGTCAAGATCGGCGAGGTGTGCATCCTGCGCAATCCCGGCGAAGACCTCGAAATGAAAGGCGAGGTGGTGGGCTTCGCGCGCGATGCGGCGCTGCTCACGCCCATCGGCGACATGTACGGCATTTCCTCTGCCACCGAGGTCATCCCCACCGGGCGCGCGCACCGCGTGCCGGTCGGGCCGGGGCTGCTGGGCCGCGTGCTGGACGGGCTGGGCCGGCCGCTGGACGAGGCCGAGCTGGGCCCGCTGGAGGCCAGCAAGTTCTATCCGGTGTTCGCCGAGGCGCCCGATCCGCTGACCCGCCGCATCATCGACCGCCCCCTGGAGCTGGGCGTGCGCGCGCTGGACGGCATGCTGACCTGCGGCGAAGGCCAGCGCATGGGCATCTTCGCGGCGGCCGGCGGCGGCAAGTCCACGCTGATGGGGATGCTGGTCAAGGGCGCGGCCGCCGACGTGACGGTGGTGGCACTGATCGGCGAGCGCGGCCGCGAGGTGCGCGAGTTCCTGGAGCACGAGCTGGGGCCGCAGGGCCGGCGCAAGAGCGTCATCGTCTGCGCCACCAGCGACAAGTCCTCGATGGAGCGCACCAAGGCCGCCTACGTGGCCACCGCCATCGCCGAATATTTCCGCGACCAGGGCCAGCGGGTGCTGTTCCTGATGGATTCGGTCACGCGCTTTGCCCGCGCGCAGCGCGAGATCGGCCTGGCCGCGGGCGAGCCGCCCACGCGGCGCGGCTATCCCCCCTCGGTGTTCGCCACGCTGCCCAAGCTGATGGAGCGCGCCGGCATGAACGACAAGGGCTCGATCACCGCGCTCTATACCGTTTTGGTCGAGGGCGACGACATGACCGAGCCCATCGCCGACGAAACGCGCTCTATCCTGGACGGCCATATCGTGCTCTCGCGCAAGCTGGGCGCGGCCAACCACTACCCTGCCATCGACGTGCTGGCCTCGGCCAGCCGGGTGATGAACGCGGTGGTCTCGCCCGGGCACCGCCGCCTGGCCGGGCGCATCCGCGAACTGATGGCCAAGTACCAGGAGGTCGAGCTGCTGGTCAAGATCGGCGAGTACAAGCGCGGCGGCGATGCCCTCACCGACGAGGCCATCGACCGCATCGAGGCCATCAACGCCTTCCTGCGCCAGCGCACGGACGAGCGCATGCCCCTGGGCGAGACGCTGGCGCGCATGGCCGCGCTGGCCGGCTTGCCGCAGGAGCAGGACCTGGAGGGCGGCGCGTAGCGCCGGGCCGCGATGAGCGTGTTCGACGAACTGCTGGCGATCAAGCGTTTTCGCGAGGACCAGGCCGAACTGGCGCTGGCGCGCCAGCGCCAGGCGCATGGACAGGCCCGCGACGCCTGGACCCAGGCGCAGGCCCGGCTGCGCGACTACCGCGGCTGGGCCCGCCGGCGCGAGCGCGAGCTGTACGACGAGCTGTGCGCCCGCGTGGTGCGGGTACGCGAGATCGAAGCCGTGCTCACGGGCGTGGGCCTGCTGCGCGAGGCCGAGCGCGAGCACGAGCGCACCTGCCAGGCCGCCCAGGACGCGCTGGAGCGGGCCGCGCAGCACCTGGCCGAACGGCGCCAGGCGCATGGCGAGGCGGTGCGCAGGACCGGCAAGTTCGTCGAGCTGGCCCGCCTGCACCTGGCCGAGCACCTGGGCGCGCTCGAGCGCCAGGAAGACGCCGAGCTCGAGGAAGCGGCCAGCCTGGCGCGCGAGCGCGAGGATTGGGAACAACACGAGGAAGTGGATTTTTCATGACCATAGACCGACGCATCGGCCTGGATACCGCCTTGCCGCAAGGCATGCCCGACCTTTCCCAGTCGGGGGCCGGGGCGCAGGCGCGCCAGGCGCCTACCGATGCAGAACGCCAGGCCTTCGAGCGCGCCCTGGCCGGCGAGCCCGGGCAGCCCGGACGCCAGGCTCCCGGCGAGCAGGCCGGGGTGCAGCGGCCCGCGCCGCCTTTGGCCTTGTTCGGCGCCGCCGGGCTGGCCGGGGCGGGGCGGCCCGAACCGGCCCCGGCGCCGCAGGGCCTGGCGCAGGCCTTGGCCGAGGGGGCCGGCGCCCTGCTGGTGGGCGACGGCGGCAAGGGCCGGCCCGAGGTGCGCATCGAGCTCAAGGACGAGCTGCTGCCTGGCGTCTCGGTGGCCGTGTTCGAAGACGAGGGCCGGCTGGTCGCTGCCTTTACCTGCGCCAGCGAGGCCTCGCGCGAGCGCCTGAGCCGCGGCGTCGCGGCCCTGGCGCAGGAGCTGGCCGACGCCCTGGGCCGCCCGGCGCTGGTGCGGGTCAGCGCCGACGATCCGATGGACCCCTGCACGGTGGAGGCCGCCGCCGATGCCCTGGCCTGCTGATCCCGTCGCGACATGGACGCATTGACTTTGCCGCCGGCCCGGCCGGTTTCCCTGCCCCGGCTCAATGCCAACCAGGCGCAGGCCCTGACCCAGATCGCCCGCCACGGCGCGGCGGTCGCGCTCACCTTGCCGCCCGCGCCGCAGGCCGGCGGCCAGGCCGCGCCGGTGCGCTGGCTGCTGGCCTTTGCCAGCGGCGCGCCCGAGCCGGTGCGCGCCGCCGCCACCTGGCATGCCGACCTGGAATGGGCCGGCGCCGCGGTACGGCTGCACCTGCCTGAGGCCGCCGCGCAGGCCTGGCTGGCGGCGCGGCTGCCGGGGCTGCCGGCCCCCGTCCTGCCGCAGGCCTTGCAGGCGGCCGCCTTCGAAACCCTGCTGCAGGAAGCGCTGGCCGCCCTGGCGCAAGCCGGCGCGGGCGGGCCGGTGCGCGTGCAGGCGCTGCAGGCCGGCGCCGCGCGCGCGCTGGCCCATGCCTGGACCGTGACGCTGCATGCGCCGGACACCGGGGCCCTGTGCCATGCCGTGCTCGAAACCGACGGCCTGGGGCTGATGCTGCTGGCCGCGCTGCTGGGCAAGGCCGCGCCCGCGCGCCGCGACGCGCAGGCGCTGGCCGCCTTGCCGATACGGCTGCGCGCCGTGCTCGGCCACACGCGCCTGCCGCTGGCCGAGCTGCGTGCGCTGGGCCCCGGCGACGTGGTGCTGCTGGATCACTACCGCGTCGGCGCCGACGGCGCGCTCTGGCTGGAGGCCGGCCAGGGCCAGGCATTGCGCGTACGGGCCGAAGGCTCCCATTACATCGTGACTAAAGGCTGGACTTCGCTGATGACCCAAGAATCCACCGAGCGGCCCGAGCCCATCGCGGCCGCGCAACAGGCCGGCGCCGCGGCGCCGGACGCGCCCGCGCCGCTGGCGCTCGAAGCCATACCCGTGCAGCTGTCCTTCGACCTGGGCGAGCGCAGCATCGCGCTGGCCGAGCTGCAGCGGCTGCAGCCGGGCGAAGTGTTCGACCTACATCGCCCGCTGGCCGACGGGCCGGTGATGATCCGCGCCAACGGCGCGCTGGTCGGCACCGGCACGCTGGTCGAGGTCGATGGGCGCATCGGCGTGATGGTGCAGGCGTGGGGACCGGCCGGCGCGGCCATGCCGGCCGCGCCGGCCAGCGCCGCGGCCGATGCCGTGCGGCACGCGTCATGACCGCCTTCGAGCCGATCAGCCTGGCGGTGGTGCTGGCGCTGCTGGCGCTGGTGCCGCTGGCCGCGGTCATGACCACTTCGTTCCTGAAGATCGCCATCGTGCTCACGCTGGTGCGCAACGCCCTGGGCGTGCAGCAGGTCCCGCCCAACATGGCGCTCTATGCCCTGGCGCTGATCCTGTCGGCCTACGTGATGGGGCCGGTGGTGATGCAGGTGGGCGCCGAGCTGCGCGCGGTGCAGGCGCAAGGCGCCGCGTCCGGGCCGCCGTCCGCCGCGCCCATGCCGGGTTGGCCGGGCGCCGCGCCGCCGGGCCATGCCGGCGCGCCGCCCGGCCCCCAGGCCGCCATGCCCGACCGCACCGGCGCGCTGATCCAGGCCGTCGAGCGCGGCGTCGAGCCGCTGCGCGCCTTCATGCTGCGCAACAGCAAGCCCGAGCAGCGCGACTTCTTCGTGCGCACCGCGCGCCAGCTCTGGGGGCCGGAACAGGCCAGCGGCCTGGGCGAGGACAACCTGCTCGTGCTGATCCCGGCCTTCCTGCTGTCCGAATTGACGGTGGCTTTTCAGGTGGGCTTTCTGCTTTACCTGCCCTTTGTCATCATCGACATCATCGTCTCGAACATCCTGCTGGCCATGGGGATGATGATGGTCTCGCCGGTGACGATTTCCATGCCGCTCAAGCTCTTCCTGTTCGTGATGGTCGATGGCTGGACGCGGCTGATCCAGGGCCTGGTGCTCTCCTACGGCTAGCGCATCCCATGCAGACCGTCGATCTCGTTTCCTACATGACCCAGGCGCTGATGCTGACGCTGTGGCTGTCGCTGCCGCCCATCGCGGTGGCGGCCATCGTCGGCACGCTGTTCTCGCTGTTCCAGGCCTTGACCCAGCTGCAGGAGCAGACCCTGTCCTTCGCCGTCAAGCTGATCGCGGTGTTCGCCACCTTGCTGCTGACCGCCCGGTGGCTGGCCGGCGAGCTCTACAACTACACCGTGTCGATCTTCGACGTGCTGCACCGCATTTCCTGAGCGCGGGACAGGGAACGCAATGCTCGGGTCCGTTACCTACGCAGAGGCAAAGGTCTTCCTGGCCACCCTGGCCCTGACCCAGCCCCGCATCCTGGCCATGTGCGCCCTGCTGCCGCTGTTCGGCCGCCAGAGCATGCCGGCGCTGCTGCGCTACGGCGTGGGCGCGGCCATGGGCCTGGTGCTGGTGCCGGCGCTGGCCCCGGGCTATGCGGCGGCCGATCCGGGCTGGATCGACGTGGTGCTGCTGGTGGCCAAGGAGGTCTTCATCGGCCTGGTGATGGGTTTCCTGGTGGCCATCCCGTTCTGGATCTTCGAGGGCGTGGGCGCGGTCATCGACAACCAGCGCGGCGCCAGCCTGGGGGCGGTGATCAATCCGGGCACGGGCAGCGATTCGTCGCCGCTGGGCATCCTGTTCAACCAAGCCTTCCTGGTGTTTTTCCTGGTGGGCGGAGGCTTCACCCTGATGCTGACAATGCTGTATGACAGCTTCCGCCTGTGGGACCTGTGGCAGTGGACGCCGACGCTGCGCCGCGAAAGCGTGCCCCTGATGCTCGACCAGCTGGGCCGCTACGCCCGCCTGGTGCTGCTGCTGGCCGCGCCGGTCATGGTGGCGATGCTGCTGGCCGAGCTGGGGCTGGCGCTGGTCAGCCGCTTTGCGCCGCAACTGCAGGTGTTCTTCCTGGCCCTGCCCATCAAGAGCGGGCTGGCCCTGCTGGTGCTGGCGCTGTACATGGGCACGCTGTTCGACCATGCCGAGGAGGCCGTGCGCGCCATCGGCGCGGCGGTGCCTTTTCTTGACGAACAATGGCGATCGCCATGAGCAGCGAGAAGACCGAACAGCCCACCGCCAAGCGGCTGCGCGAATCGCGCGAGAAAGGCGAGCTTGCCTACAGCCGCGATTTCACGCAGACCCTGCTCGTGCTGGCGCTGTTCGGCTACATGCTGGCCAACGCGCAAGGCATTGCCGAGGCGCTGGGCCGCCTGGCGCTGGCGCCGGCCCAGTTCGCCGGCCAGCCCTTCGAGCAGGCGCTCGGCGCGGCGCTGCAGTTCATGCTGCGCGAGGCCGTGGCGCTGGTGCTGCCTTTCGTGCTCATCGTGCTGGCGGTGGGGCTGTTCGGCGACTTCCTGCAGGTGGGCGTGGTGCTGGCCTTTCGCAAGCTGGTGCCGTCGGGACAGAAGCTCGACGTCGCGGCCAATCTCAAGAACATCTTTTCGGCCAGGAACGGCGTCGAGTTCCTCAAGTCGTGCCTGAAGATCGTATTCCTGACGGTGCTGGTGGTGCTGGTGGTGCGCGATGCGCTGCCCCAGCTCATGCTGGTGCCCTACAGCGGCCTGGCCGGCCTGCAGTCGGCCTTGGGCGGCATGCTGCGCGTGCTGCTGGCCAACGTGGCCGTGGCCTACGTCGTCATCTCGCTGGCCGACTTCGCCTGGCAGCGCCTGCAGCACCGCAAGAGCCTGATGATGAGCAAGGAAGAGGTGCGGCGGGAATACAAGGAGATGGAGGGCGACCCCCACATCAGGCAAAAGCGCAAGCACCTGCACCAGGAAATGGCCATGCAGGGCGCGGTGCACAGCGCGCGCAAGGCCACGGTGATCATCACCAACCCCACGCACCTGGCCGTGGCGATCTTCTACGAGCCGGGCCAGACGCCGCTGCCGCGCGTGACCGCCAAGGGCGAGGGCGCCCTGGCCGAGGAAATGATGCGCGCCGCCCGCCAGGCCGGGGTGCCGGTCATGCAGAACATCCCGCTGGCCCGTTCGCTGATGAACGAGGCCCAGGTCGATCAATACATCCCCAGCGAGCTCATCGAGCCCGTCGCGCAAGTGCTGCGGCTGGTGCGCAAGTTCGCCGCCGAGGAGGGACAGCAATGAATGCCTCCTTCCGGCCACACCCTCCAGGAGCACGTCCGTTGAAGCGCATCATCTTGGCCGGCGCGCTGGCCCTGTCGCTGGCCGGGGGCGCGCAAGCGGCCCCCAATTGGCCGGCCGCCCCCTATAGCTACTATGCCGAGAACGTCGGCCTGCAGCAGGTGCTGCGCGAGTTCGCCAGCGGCTTCAGCCTGTCGCTGCAGATGGGCCCCGGGGTGGGCGGCATGGTCAACGGCCGCTTCAACGCCGCCACGCCCACCGAATTCATGGACAAGCTGGGGGGCGTGTACGGCCTGAACTGGTTCGTCTATGCCGGCACGCTGTTTGTCAGCCGCAACAGCGACATGGCCACGCGCGCGATCAGCGCCATGGGCAGCTCCATCACCGCGCTGCGCGATGCGCTGCTGCAGATGGGCGTGCTCGATCCGCGCTTTGGCTGGGGAGAGCTGCCCGACCAGGGCATCGCCCTGGTGTCGGGCCCGCCGGCCTACGTCAAGCTGGTCGAGGACACCGTGGCGGCGCTGCCGCTGGGCGCCGGCGGCCAGCAGGTGGCGGTGTTCCGGCTCAAGCATGCCTCGGTCAACGACCGCACCGTCAGCTACCGCAACGAGTCGGTGGTCACGCCCGGCCTGGCGAGCGTGCTGCGCAACCTGATCCTGGGTTCGGGCTCGGGCGCGAACAACGAGACGCTCTCGGCCATCGCCGCGCCCCTGCGCGAGAACCCGCCCGCCTTCGGACCGGCCGACGGGCTGGCCCCGGCCTCGCCGCTGGCCGGCGAGACGGCGCCGGCCAGCCAGGCGCAGGCCGGCCCCGCGCGCACCGGCAGCCGCGGCGCCGGCCTGCGCCTGCGCGAACCCACGGTGCAGGCCGATGCGCGCCTGAACGCCATCATCGTGCAGGACATTCCCGATCGCATCCCCATCTACCGCGAACTGATCGCCCAGCTGGACCAGCCCAGCACGCTGATCGAAATCGAGGCCATGATCGTGGACGTCAACTCGGACCTGGTCAACGAGCTGGGCGTGACCTGGGGCGCGCGCGCCGGCTCGGCCGCGTTCGGCTACGGCGACCTGGCCCTGCAGCCCAGCGGCGGCCTGCCCATCGAGGGCGGCGCCCTGCTGGCGCCGGGCACCGTGGGCCTGAGCGTGGGCAACGTGCTGGCCGCAAGGCTGCGCGCGCTGCAGACGCGCGGGCAGGCCAACATCCTGTCGCAGCCTTCGATCCTGACCGCCGACAACCTGGGCGCCCTGATCGACCTGTCCGATACCTTCTACGTGCAGACCACCGGCGAGCGCGTGGCCACCGTGACCCCGGTGACGGTGGGCACCTCGCTGCGGGTCACGCCGCGCTTCATCGAGGGGCGCGGCGGTTCGCGGCAGGTGGAGCTGACGGTGGACATCGAGGACGGGCGCATCCAGGACGAGCGGCGCATCGGCGACCTGCCCACCGTGCGGCGCACCAGCGTCAGCACGCTGGCGGTGGTGGGCGATGACCAGACGCTGCTGATCGGCGGCTACAACAGCAGCCAGGATTCCGAGCAGGTCGACAAGGTGCCCTTGCTGGGCGACATCCCGGGGCTGGGGCTGCTGTTCTCGAACAAGTCCACCACGGTGCAGCGGCGCGAGCGGCTGTTCCTGCTGCGCCCGCGGGTGGTTTCCATCCTGGGCGAGCCGGTCGCGCCGCCGCGCGCGCAGGGCCGCGCCGGCCAGGCGCTGAACCTGACCTGGGGCGGCCAGCCGGGCCAGCTCAGCGCCGGGCAATATCTGGACCTGATGCAGGGCCAGCAGACCCGCGTGCGCTTTGACGACGTGCAGGTGCAGGCCCCGCGTGGACCGATCCGCGTCTCCGGGCGCTACATCGATTCGGTGCCGGTCAGGGCCCAGGCGCCGCTGCAGGCCGAGCCGCTGCCGGCGCCGGCCGTCCATACGGGCCCGGTGCTGACCATCGAGACGCCGGCGGCGCCAGGCACCGGCCGGGCGCCCTGATTCAGAAATCCAGCGCCAGGCCTTTTTCCGCGAGCCGCGCGCGCAGGGCGCTGCGCGCGCGCGACAGCCGGCTGCGCACGGTGCCTACCGGCACGGTCAGCAGCGCGGCGGCCTCTTCGTAGGACAGGTTGTCCAGCCCGACCATCAGCAGGATCTCGCGCATGCTCTCGGGCAGCTCGGCCATCGTCTCCTGCAGCAGGCGCAGGGCCTGGGCCTGCTCGGCGGCCTGCTCGGGCGTGGCCTGCTCGTCGGCCAGCCCCGCCAGGCCGTCCTCGCCCACGAAGTCGTAGCGCCGCTCGGGCGCGCGCGACAGGTGGTTGCGCACCAGGTTCATCGCGATGCCGTACAGCCAGGTGGACAGTTGCGATTCGCCGCGAAAGGTCTGGTACGAGCGCGCTGCCTCGGCAAAGGCCTGCTGGGCCAGGTCCTCGGCTTCGGTGGCGTTGCCGATGTGCCGGACGATGAAGCGCTCGAGCCGGCCGCGGTGCTCGCGGATCAGGTCTCGCAGCAGCCGCTCGTCCTGGGGCGTGCGCGATCCCGGCGCGGCCTGCGGCGGGCAGGCCTGATCGGCGCGAGGGGCGTGGGACTCGATCATCGGGAGCGCAAGGACGCAGGAGGGGAGGCAACAAGCTACTACAATTCTTGTGACATTCGTAATAAGAATGCTGATTTGTTACGAAATTGCCGCAAAGTTGCCGTAAAAATCCCCGTAATCGGCAAAAAACCAGGGTTAACCCTGGTTCGAACCAGCGAGCTTGCTGGCCGTGATGTCGTTCAGCCAGGCCTGGGCGGTGGACAGCGGCACCGGGCTTTGCCCGCCGGCCGCGGCGGTCTCGAAGCGGGCCTGCATGGCCGCGTCGATCTCGCCGCGCAGCGCGGGGCCGACCGCGGCCGGGTCCTGCACCCCGGCCTGGCGGCACGCCGCGGCAAAGGCCGGCGAGCCGCCCAGCGCCGAGCAGGCCAGGCGGGTGGCGAAATCCACGCCTTCCATCGCCATGCTGGCGGTCTGGGCCATGTCCAGCGCCATCGATACGGTGCGGGCGGACAAGGGCCGGCCCGGCGAGGGATCCAGGCCTAGCTCCCTGGACACCGCGCTGGCGATGCCGTTGCCGTAGCTGTCGGCCAGCGCCCGGGCGAACATCGAAGCGGTATCGACGTCGGGCGCGACCCAGGCCACCGAGCGCCCGCCCGGCGTCTGGCCCTGCCCCAGGACCTGCCAGGCCTGGCCGTCGGCCGATACGTAGACATCCCCGCCCGAGCGCGCGGCATGGGCGAAGTCTTCCAGCCTGAGGTTGCCCGGCGAGGACGGGGAGGCGAAATCGATGCTCATGCGGCCGAAGATCCTTAGGCGGAAAGTCCGTGCCCCCCAAGGGGCTACGAGAAGTACGTAACAGTTGCGGCGCCGCGGTTCCATCCGGTGCCCCGGGGCCGTCTCGCGCCTACGCGCGCAGGGCCTGCTCGCGTATGATTTGGGCCGTCGCGCGGCGCGCACGATATTCTCGCGCATCGGCCGCTTCCCTGACTGCCCAGCACCGGAAACCGAATCCATGAGCCTTGCCACCGAAAAAAGCGCCGACGTCCTCGTCGTCATGCCCGAGGGCCAGATCCACAGCGCCAACGCCACCGGCATCGAAGCCGAACTCATGGCCCAGGTCGACAAGGGCGAGCGCAAGATGGTGATGGACCTGGCGCGGCTGGAATTCATCTCCAGCGCCGGGCTGCGCGTGCTGCTGGTGCTGGCCAAGCGGCTCAAGCAGGAAGGCGGCGCGCTGGTGCTGTGCGGGCTGAGCCCGCAGGTGCGGGAAGTGTTCGAGATCAGCGGCTTCCTGGCCATCCTGACGGCCACGGCCACGCGCGAAGAGGCGCTGGCCAAGCTGGCCTGAAGACCGCCTGGCCTTGGCGCCGGCTGGGCCGCGGTCCAGCGGCTTGATGGTCCGGTGGCTTAACGGCTTAATGGCCTAACGGCGCATCGCGCGGGCCGGCGCCCCGGATGCGGGCGGCCAGCTCCGAGGCCATCGCCGCATCGGGCATGGCCAAGGCCAGCACGCCGCGGTCCAGGGGCTCGGCGATCTCCGGAGCGGTGATCAGTTCGCGGTCGATCACCAGCGCCAGCAGGCTGCCCACGCGCGCGCGGCTGACCGCCGCCAGCCGGGCCGCGCCTTCCTCGGTAAAGCGCAGTCCCAGGTAGGCCTGGCCGTCCTCGCCCTGCAGGGCCGCAGCCTCGCTCAGATCCTCGCGGCCCAGCACCGGGCGCCGTTCGATGTAGAGCACGCCGTCGGGCACCTGCAGGACGCTGCGGCCCGGCTCGGGCTGCGTGCCGGCAACGAAGATCTCGACCAGGGCGGCGTGCGCCGCAGCGGCCTGGGCCTGCTCGCGACCGGCGCGGGAATCGGAAGGGGCCTGGCAGCCGGCCAGGGCAAGCAGCAAGGCGCCGGCCAGGGCCAGCGTCCGGCAGGAAAGCAGGGTCATCGCGCGCTCCAGAGTTTGCGCAGATTATTCCAGAGGCCGGCCCGCTGTGGCGGATCCGCCGCGCCGCGGGCTTGATGCCTTATGGATCTTGCTAGTAGCCAACCTGCATGCTATAGTGCAAAGCTTGCCATTTTTGGCAGGAGCCGTATTTTTCGGCTGGCGGGCGAGCCTGTTGGGCTTTGCGGCTTGTTTTTTGCCGCGTCTTGTATGTGGTTCATAGGTGTTGCCTGGAGCGCCCGCCCGGCCGCAAATCAGAACGCCCGGAGATATTCCGGGCCTTATTAGCCCCGACCAATCGCAGTCGGGAATGGAGAAAACGATGTCGAACACGACACCCACGCCTGCCGCATTCCGGCTCGGGCTGGTGGGCCGCAAGGTCGGCATGACCCGCGTGTTCACGGAAGATGGCGAGTCCATCCCCGTGACCGTGCTGGACGTGTCCAACAACCGCGTCGCCCAAGTCAAGTCTCTCGAGACCGACGGCTATGCCGCCGTCCAGCTGGCCTACGGCTCGCGCCGCGCCTCGCGCGTGGCCAAGCCGCAAACCGGCCACTACGCCAAGGCCGGCGTCGAAGCCGGCAGCGTCCTGAAGGAATTCCGCCTCGATCCCGCCCGCGCCGCCGAGTTCACGCCCGGCAGCGTGGTGGCCGTCGAAAGCGTGTTCGAAGCCGGCCAGCAGGTCGACGTGACGGGCACCACCATCGGCAAGGGCTTTGCCGGCACCATCAAGCGCCACCACTTCGGTTCGCAGCGCGCCTCGCACGGCAACTCGCGCTCGCACCGCGTGCCCGGCTCGATCGGCCAGGCCCAGGATCCCGGCCGCATCTTCCCCGGCAAGCGCATGTCCGGCCACCTCGGCGACGTGACCCGCACCGTCCAGAACCTGGACGTGATCCGCGTGGACGCCGAGCGCGGCCTGCTGCTGGTCAAGGGCGCCGTCCCTGGCCACGCCGGCAGCGACATCGTCGTGCGTCCCGCCATCAAGGCGCCTGCCAAGAAGGGAGCGTAAGCCATGGACATCAAGCTCCTGAACGAACAAGGCCAGTCCGACGCGACCTTCGCCGCGCCCGACACCGTCTTCGGCCGTGACTACAACGAAGCGCTGATCCACCAGATCGTGGTGGCCTACCAGGCCAACGCCCGTAGCGGCAACCGCGCCCAGAAGGACCGCTCGGAAGTCAAGCACTCCACCAAGAAGCCCTGGCGCCAGAAGGGTACCGGCCGCGCGCGCGCCGGCATGACCTCGTCGCCGCTGTGGCGTGGGGGTGGCCGCACCTTCCCGAACTCGCCCGACGAGAACTTCAGCCAGAAGGTCAACAAGAAGATGTACCGCGCAGGCATCCGCTCGATCCTGTCGCAGCTGGCCCGCGAAGGCCGCATCTCGGTGGTGGACTCCTTCTCGCTGGAATCGCCCAAGACCAAGCTCGCCGCCCAGAAGCTCAAGACGCTGGGCCTGGATTCGGTGCTCATCATCACCGACGCCGTGGACGAGAACGTCTACCTGGCCACCCGCAACCTGCCCCATGTTGCCGTGGTCGAACCGCGCTACGCCGATCCGCTGTCGCTGATCCACTACAAGAACGTGTTGATCACCAAGCCGGCTATCGCCCAATTCGAGGAGATGCTGGGATGAACGCAGATCGTCTGTTGCAAGTCATTCTGGCTCCGATCGTGACCGAAAAGGCCACGTTCGTCGCCGACAAGAACCAGCAGATCGCCTTCCGCGTCGTGGCCGATGCCACCAAGCCGGAGATCAAGGCGGCTGTCGAACTGCTCTTCAAGGTGCAAGTCGAGTCCGTGCAGGTCCTGAACCGCAAGGGCAAGGCCAAGCGTTTCGGCCGCTACACCGGCCGCCGCCGCAACGAGCGCAAGGCTTACGTCTCGCTCGTGGACGGCCAGGAAATCGACTTCGCGGAGGTGAAGTAAATGGCGCTCGTCAAAGTCAAGCCTACCTCGGCCGGCCGTCGCGGCATGGTCAAGGTCGTGTCGCCCAATCTGCACAAGGGCGCACCCTTCGCCGCGCTGGTCGAGAAAAAGACCCGCGGCTCGGGCCGTAACAACAACGGCCACATCACCGTTCGCCATCGTGGCGGCGGCCACAAGCAGCACTACCGCGTCGTCGACTTCCGTCGCGACAAGGACGGCATCCCGGCCAAGGTCGAGCGTCTCGAATACGACCCCAACCGCACCGCCCACATCGCGCTGCTGTGCTATGCCGACGGCGAGCGCCGCTACATCATCGCCCCGCGCGGCCTGGAAGTCGGCGCCACGCTGGTCTCGGGCATCGAAGCGCCGATCCGCGCCGGCAACACCCTGCCGATCCGCAACATCCCGGTCGGCAGCACGATCCACTGCATCGAGATGATCCCCGGCAAGGGCGCGCAACTGGCCCGTTCGGCCGGCGCCTCGGCGGTGCTGCTGGCGCGCGAAGGCGTCTACGCCCAGGTGCGCCTGCGCTCGGGCGAAGTGCGCCGCGTGCACATCGACTGCCGCGCCACCATCGGTGAAGTCGGCAATGAAGAACACAGCCTGCGCCAGATCGGCAAGGCCGGTGCAATGCGTTGGCGCGGCGTGCGTCCGACGGTTCGTGGCGTGGCCATGAACCCGGTGGACCACCCGCACGGTGGCGGCGAAGGCCGCACCGGCGAGGCCCGCGAGCCGGTCAGCCCGTGGGGTACTCCGACGAAGGGTTACAAGACCCGTCGCAACAAGCGGACGAACAACATGATCGTCCAACGGCGCAAGCGCAAGTAAGAGGCGAACATCATGTCACGTTCGATCAAGAAAGGACCCTTCGTCGACGCCCACCTGATCAAGAAGGTGGACAAGGCGGTCGCGGTCAAAGACAAGAAGCCGATCAAGACCTGGTCGCGCCGTTCCACGATCCTGCCCGAGTTCATCGGCCTGACGATCGCTGTGCACAACGGCCGCCAGCACGTTCCCGTCTACATCAACGAGAACATGGTCGGCCACAAGCTCGGCGAGTTCGCCCTGACCCGTACTTTCAAGGGTCACGCGGCGGACAAGAAGGCGAAGAGGTAAGCGATGGAAACCACTGCCAAGATCCGCGGAGTGAACATCTCCGCGCAGAAGACCCGGCTCGTTGCGGACCAGATCCGCGGCCTGCCGGTGGCCAAGGCGCTGAACATCCTCACGTTCTCGCCCAAGAAAGCGGCCGGCATCCTGAAGAAGGCTGTCGAGTCCGCGATCGCCAACGCAGAACACAACGACGGCGCCGATATCGACGAGCTGAAGATCACGACCATCTACGTGGACAAGGCCGAGTCGCTCAAGCGTTTTTCCGCGCGTGCCAAGGGCCGCGGCAACCGTATCGAGAAGCAGACTTGCCACATCGTGGTCAAGGTCGGCGCCTAAGGAGTCACGATGGGTCAGAAAATTCACCCGACCGGCTTCCGGCTCGCAGTCACCCGTAACTGGGGCTCGCGCTGGTACGCCGACGACAAGGCTTTCGGCGGCATGCTCGCCCAGGACATTCGCGTGCGCGAATACCTGAAGAAAAAGCTCAAGAGCGCTTCGGTGGGCCGCGTGGTCATCGAGCGCCCGGCCAAGAACGCCCGCATCACCATCTACTCGGCCCGTCCGGGCGTGGTGATCGGCAAGCGCGGCGAGGACATCGAAAGCCTGAAGGGCGACCTGCAGCGCCTGATGGGCGTGCCCGTGCACGTCAACATCGAGGAGATCCGCAAGCCCGAGACCGACGCCCAGCTGATCGCCGACTCGATCGCGCAGCAGCTCGAAAAGCGCATCATGTTCCGCCGCGCCATGAAGCGCGCCATGCAGAACGCCATGCGCCTGGGCGCCCAGGGCATCAAGATCATGAGCTCGGGCCGCCTGAACGGCATTGAAATCGCCCGTACCGAGTGGTATCGCGAAGGCCGTGTGCCGCTGCACACCCTGCGCGCCAACATCGACTACGGCACGTCCGAAGCCAACACCACCTATGGCGTGATCGGCATCAAGGTCTGGGTCTACAAGGGCGACATGCTGCCCAACGGCGAACTGCCGCCCGAGACCGCTGCCCCCCGCGAGGAAGAGCGTCGTCCGCGCCGCGCTCCCCGCGGTGACCGTCCGGATGGTGCGCGCCGCCCCGCTGGCCGTGGCCGCGGTCCGCGCAAGCCTGACGCCGCCCCGGCGCCCGAAGGAGAATAAGCATGCTGCAGCCAGCACGCAGAAAATACCGTAAAGAGCAAAAGGGCCGTAACACCGGCCTGGCTACCCGCGGCACCAACGTGTCGTTCGGCGAGTTCGGCCTGAAGGCGACCGGCCGCGGCCGCCTGACCGCTCGCCAGATCGAGTCGGCGCGTCGTGCCATCAACCGTCACATCAAGCGTGGCGGCCGTATCTGGATCCGCATCTTCCCGGACAAGCCGATTTCGCAGAAGCCTGCCGAAGTCCGCATGGGTAACGGCAAGGGCAATCCGGAATACTGGGTCGCCGAAATCCAGCCCGGCAAGGTGCTGTACGAAATGGAAGGCGTGAGTGAAGAGCTGGCGCGCGAGGCGTTCCGCCTGGCCGCGGCCAAGCTGCCGATTTCCACGACGTTCGTGTCGCGTCACATCGGTGCCTGAGGAGAATCGATATGAAAGCTAGCGAACTTCGTGCCAAGAGCACCGAAGAGCTCGGCAAAGAGCTCGAAAGCCTGTTGCGCGCCCAATTCGGCCTGCGCATGCAGAAAGCCACCCAGCAGCTGGCCAACAACAGCCAGCTCGGCAAGGTGCGCCGCGACATCGCGCGCGTGCGTACCGTGCTGACTGAAAAGGCGGGAAACTGATATGTCCGATACGCAAACCACCCAGACAGCCAAGCGCCAGCGCACGCTGGTCGGCAAGGTCGTCAGCAACAAGATGGACAAGACCGTCGTCGTTCTGGTCGAACGCCGCACCAAGCATCCCATCTACGGCAAGATCGTCATGCGCTCGAACAAGTACAAGGCGCACGACGAGGCGAACCAGTACAACGAGGGCGATACCGTCGAGATCGCCGAAGGCCGCCCCATCTCGCGTTCCAAGTCCTGGAGCGTGGTGCGCCTGGTCGAGGCCGCCCGCATCATCTGAAGCGGTCCGATTCGTTGCAGTGCCCGGAAACGGCAGGGGAAACCCTGCCGTTTTTGTTTCTCCGGCGCTTCTCCGGCGCGCGCGGGCCCGTGCCTGCCTGGTGGCCGCGCGGCCGGGCGCGCCGCCGGCATCGCCTTTGCTGGCATGCCACTGTCGTAAATCTGCAAGAATGCCTGCTCTGTACGTACAGACCTGTACGTACAGCAGTACACTAACGCCCGCAGCACTCCACGCTCGCTTCGGGCCGCCCTCCAGTTCCGCGTGCCGGCGCGCAGCCCATAAAACGACGTGACGCGCCTTGCGCACGCCAAATCAAAACCAATCGTCCTGGAGACCTACATCGTGACGACAGAAAACGCCCGTTCGCCCTTCTTTGGCACCATGCAGAAGATTCCCGGCGGCCTGATGCTGGTGCCGCTGATCCTGGGTTCGCTGGTCGGAACCTTCGCGCCCGACGCGCTGGGCATCGGCGGCTTCACCACGGCGCTGTTCAAGAACAGCGCCTTGCCGCTGATCGCGCTGCTGATCTTTGCGACGGGCACGCACGTCAATGCCCGCACCGGCGGTCCCATCCTGGCCACGGCCGGCACCATCCTGCTGATGAAGACCATCGTGCCGGCCACGCTGATCATCATCCTGGGCGCCTACGTGGGCCTGGACGGCGTGCTGGGCGTGTCCATCCTGGCGCTGCTGGCGGCTTTCGACAACAGCAACGGCGGCCTGTGGCTGGCCTATACCGGCCAGTACGGCGATGCGCGCGATCGCGGCGCCTACGTGGCCAGCGCCGTCAACGACGGCCCCTTCTTCAGCCTGCTGTTCCTGGGCGCCTCGGGCCTGGCCGACATTCCCTTCATCGCCCTGGTCGCCGCGCTGGTGCCGTTCCTGCTGGGCGTGCTGGTGGGCAACCTGGATCCGAAGTGGCGCGACGTGCTCAAGCCCGTGCCCAACATCGTGATTCCCTTCTTCGCCTTCGCGCTGGGCACGGGCATCAACCTGGCCGCGGTGGTCAACGGCGGCATCACCGGCCTGATCCTGGGCCTGATCATCAGCCCCATCACCGGCGGCCTGGTCTACCTGGGCTATCGCTACATCCTGCGCCGCGGCGGCAAAAGCGGCCTGGGCTTTGCCGCCGGCACCACGGCCGGTAACGCCATCGCCACGCCCGCCGTGGTGGCCGCCGCCGATCCCAACTTCCAGCAATACGTGGCCACGGCCACCGCGCAGGTCGCCGCCTGCGTGCTGATCAGCTCCATCCTGGCGCCCGTGCTGGCTTCCTACTTCCTGAAGCGGGCCGGCGAGCTCAAGCCCGCCGGCGACGCCCAGCCCGAGGGGGCCGTGCCGGAGCCCAAGCTTTGAAGCCGCTGATCGCCATCGTTGCCGATGACCTGACCGGCTCGGGGGACACGGCGGTGCAGTTCGTGCGCGCCGGCTGGTCCACCCGCCTGTCGGTCGAGGACGCGCGGCGGGCCTTGCAGGGCTCGGCCAGCGAAGAGGTCGAGGTGCTGGCCGTCACGACGCAAAGCCGCGCCATGCCCGCCGCCCGCGCGGCGCAGGTGGTGGCCGACAATGTGGCGCGGCTGCGCGCAGCAGGCGTGACGCGGCTGTACAAGAAGGTCGATTCGACGCTGCGCGGCGCGTTCAAGGCGGAGATCGACGCGGCGCGGCAGGCCTGGGCCGAGGACGCGATCGCGGTGATCTGCCCTGCCTTTCCCGCAACCGGGCGCACTGTCGAGGACGGCCGCCTGCTGGTGGACGGCCGGCCGGTCACCGAGACGTCCGCGGCCCGCGACCCGGTGACCCCGGTGACCGAAAGCCACATTCCCACGCTGCTGGGCTGCGGCCATGTCGGCCAGCAGGCCGGCGAGGATGCGGCGGCGCTGGCCCGCCGCATCCAGGCCGCCGGGCCGGTGGTGGTGGTCGACGCCCGCGACGAGGCCGACCTGGAGCGCCTGGCGCAAGCCGTCGCGCTGCTGGGCGAGCGCGCCGTGCCGGTGGGCGCCGGCGGCCTGGCCATGCCGCTGGCGCGGCTGTGGGCGCGGGCCGGGCAATCGGAGCCGGTGCTGGTGGTGGTGACCTCGCAGCACAGCGCCGCGCGCGCCCAGGCGCGGGCGCTGGCGGGCGCCGGCGCGGCGGCCTGGACGCCCACGCTGGCGCAGCTGGCCGACGCCGGGCAATGGCAGGCCTGGACGGCGGCGCGGCTGGCGCAGCATCGCGCCGCCGGGGCCGGCGGCCAGGACGGCCCGCGCACGCTGATGCTGCTGGCCCCCGAAGGGCGGCTGGCGGGCCTGGATTCCGAGACCGTCGCGCAACGCCTGGGCGCGCTGGCCGCCGAACTGATCGGCGCCGGCGCGGCCGGGGTCGTGGCCACCGGCGGCGATGGCGCCCGGCAGGTGCTGCTGGCCGCGCAGGCCGACGGCATCGCGCTGGTCGGTGAAGTAATGGGCGGCGTGCCCCTGGGCACGCTGACCGGCGGCCCGCACGCGGGCCTGCCCGTGGTGACCAAGGCCGGCGGCTTTGGCACCGAGGACGTATTGGTTCGCGCGGTCTGCGCGATCCGCGACAGGAGATTCAAGCGATGACGCAAGCAAACCCCGCCAAGCCGCTGCTGGCCGTTACCCTGGGCGACGTGGCCGGCATCGGGCCCGAAATCACGGCCAAGATGCTGATGAACCATCAGGCGCTGCGCGAGAAGGCCAGGCTGTTCGTGGTGGGCGATGCCGACTCGCTGGCCAATGCCGTGCGCGGCCTGGGCGGCGACCCGGCCATCGTGCGCCGTATCGACAAGCCCGAGCAGGCCGGCAATGCGCCGGGCACCATCGAGGTGCTGCAGGCCGGTCCCTCGCTGGGCGAGGTGCCGCTGGGCCGCATCAGCGCGGCTGCCGGCGACGGCTCGGTGCGCTTCGTCACCACGGCCTGCGCGCTGGCGCGCGAGGGCCGCATCGACGGCATCGTCACCGCCCCGCTGAACAAGGCGGCCATGCACGCGGCCGGCCACAAGTGGCCCGGCCATACCGAGCTGCTGGCGCACGAGTTCGGGGTCAAGACCTTCTCGCTGGTGCTCTCGGCCGGTGACCTGTACATCTTCCACGCGACCACCCACGTGTCGCTGCGCCAGGCCATCGAGGACGTGACGCCGGCGCGCATGCGCGCCGTGCTGCGCCTGGCCGGCGCCTTCGCCAAGGCGCTGGGCCGCTCGGACCAGCCGGTCGCGGTCGCGGGCCTGAATCCGCACGCGGGCGAGAACGGCATCTTCGGCCACGAGGACGCCGAGATCCTCGCGCCGGCCGTGGCCGAGGCCAACGCCGCCGGCATCCTGGCCGCCGGCCCCATCCCGGCCGATGCGCTGTTCCCGCAGGCCGTGCGCGGCAAGTGGCAGTTCGTGGTGGCCTGCTACCACGACCAGGGCCATGCGCCCTTCAAGTCGGTGTATGGCGACGACGGCGTGAACATCACCGTCGGCCTGCCGGTGGTGCGCGTCTCGGTGGACCACGGCACGGCCTTCGACATCGCCGGCAAGGGCATCGCCCGCGAGGACAGCCTGGTGCTGGCGGCCGAGCGCGCCGCGCACCTGGCCCCGGGATGGAACCACGTATGGGAAACTGCGAGGGCACAAACCGGAGGTTGATGGTTACATGGCGCTGGCCCACGACGATACGCACGCAACACTGGACCGTTCGGGCGAGCAGCCCCTGCATGCGCAGCTGGCCGAGCTGCTGCGCCGCGACCTGCGGGCCCGCCGCCTGCCCGTGGGCAGCGCCCTGCCCAGCGAGGCGGCCTTGTGCGAGCGCCACGGGGTGGCGCGCAGCGTGGTGCGCCAGGCGCTGGCGGCCCTGGCCGCCGAGGGCCTGATCCGCCGCGAGCCGGGCCGTCCGGCCACGGTCGCCCCGCCAGCCGAGCACCGCCGCCTGGTGCAGCGCTCGACCGGCCTGTACGAGCAGTTCGCCCAGACGGGCGTGACGCTGCGCACCCGCGTGCTGGCCCTGGCGCCGGACCGCGCGCCCGACCCGGTCGCGGCCTTCTTCGGCCGCCAGCCGCTGCTGCGGCTGGAGCGGCTGCGCCACCTGGACGGCGCCCCGCTGGCCTACGTGCAGACCTGGCTGCCGGCGCGGGCGGTGCCCGGCCTGGCGGCCGGCCAGCTTGAGGATGCGTCGCTGCACCGCGTGCTGGCGCAGCAGTACGGCCTGCGCCCGGGCGTGGGGCGCAACCGCATCCGCGCCGTGGCCGCCGACGCGCAGCTGGCCCGGCTGCTGGAGGTGGGCCAGGGCAGCCCCTTGCTCAAGCTGGAAGGCCAGGGCAAGGACCAGCACGGCCACCCGCTGGAATGGTTCTCGACCTGGCACCGGGCCGAGCAGCTGGTATTCGACGTGGACGTGAGCGACGGGCGCGAGAGCGTGCAGCCGCGCCTGCACGAAGGGGCGCTGCAGCCGGCCGCCTCGTCCGGCGAGCCCGCCGCCCGGCCGCAGGCAGGCGCCGCGTCCGCCGCCGCCCCGGGCGAAGGCGGCCAGCAGGGCCTGGCCCGGGCGCAGGCCCTGGTGCACGAGCTGGCGCGCACCCTGGCCAGCCTCAGGCAAGAAGGGGGCTAAGGCCGCGCCCGCCGGCCTGCTGGCGCGCCCGGCGTGGTTTTTTAGCCGCCCGCGCCAGGCAGGCCTTGCATGCAGGGCTGGATCTAGGTTAGACTTATCAACTTTCCCGCAAAGTCCCTTATCGTTTTGGTTCGGGGTGGGGCGCGCGAGCTTTGCTTTTAGGGCTGGGCGGCGCCGGGCTGACGGATCTGCTGGGTTGCCAGCGGCGCGGCAGCCAGGATGCCGACAACCGAGCGGCAACCGAGGGCGGTCTGGCAAGGCGGGAAAAATCAAGCAGGAATTTCAGCCCAGGGCGCATGGCGCGCCTGACGGGACCAAAACTGATTGGAATGCCTGGCCATGCGTCGGGGCGTTTGCCCGGCAAGGCTGGATTTCCGATTAAGTTGGCACAGGAAAAAACATGATCCAAATGCAGACCACGCTGGACGTGGCCGACAACACTGGTGCGCGCGCAGTGATGTGCATCAAGGTGCTCGGCGGCTCCAAGCGCCGTTATGCCGGTATCGGCGACGTCATCAAGGTGAGCGTCAAGGATGCGGCCCCCCGCGGCCGTGTCAAGAAAGGCGAAATCTACAACGCCGTGGTGGTTCGCACCGCCAAGGGCGTGCGCCGCAAGGACGGTTCGCTGATTCGTTTCGGCGGCAATGCCGCTGTGCTGCTCAATGCCAAGCTGGAGCCCATCGGCACCCGCATCTTCGGACCGGTCACGCGCGAGCTGCGTACCGAGAAATTCATGAAGATCGTGTCGCTGGCCCCGGAAGTGCTGTAAGGAACCGCGATGAACAAGATTCGCAAAGGCGACGAGGTAATCGTCCTGACGGGTCGCGACAAGACGCGTCGCGGCACGGTGCTGGCCCGCGTCGACGCCGACCACGTGCTGGTCGAGGGCGTCAACGTCGTGAAGAAGCACGTGCGCCCCAACCCCATGCAGAACAACCCCGGCGGTATCGTCGAGAAGACGCTGCCCATTCACATCTCGAATGTGGCCATCTTCAATCCCGCGAGCGGCAAGGCCGACCGCGTCGGGATCAAGGAAGTCGACGGTCGCAAGGTCCGCGTGTTTCGCTCCAACGGCGAAATCGTGGGCGCGAAGGCTTAAGGAGCGATCGACATGGCTCGTTTGCAAGATTTGTATCGTGAAAAGGTCGTGCCCGGCCTGACCGAGAAGTTCGGCTACAAGAGCGTGATGCAGGTGCCCCGCATCACCAAGATCACCCTGAACATGGGTGTGTCCGAAGCCGTGGCCGACAAGAAGGTCATCGAGCACGCCTCGGCCGACCTGACCAAGATCGCCGGCCAGAAGGTCGTCGTGACCAAGACCCGCAAGGCCATCGCCGGCTTCAAGATCCGCGAGAACTATCCGATCGGCTGCATGGTGACCCTGCGCGGCCAGCGCATGTACGAATTCCTGGATCGCCTGGTGAACGTCGCGCTGCCTCGCGTGCGCGACTTCCGCGGCATCTCGGGCCGTGCCTTCGACGGCCGCGGCAACTACAACATCGGGGTGAAAGAGCAGATCATCTTCCCCGAGATCGAATACGACAAGATCGACGCGCTGCGTGGGCTGAACATCAGCATCACCACCACCGCCAAGACCGACGAAGAAGCCAAGGCGCTGCTGTCCGCCTTCAGCTTCCCGTTCCGCAACTAAGGGGCGATGACGTGGCAAAACTCTCACTGATCAATCGCAACAACAAGCGTATCAAGCTGGCCGAGAAGTTCGCCGCCAAGCGTGCCGCGCTCAAGGCGATCATCGACGACCAATCCAAGTCGGACGAAGAACGCTACGAAGCCCGGTTGAAGCTGCAGCAACTTCCCCGCAACGCCAACCCCACCCGTCAGGAAACCCGCTGCGCGATCACCGGTCGCCCCCGCGGTGTGTTCCGCAAGTTCGGCCTGGGCCGCAACAAACTGCGTGAAATGGCCATGAAGGGCGAGATCCCTGGCATGACCAAGGCCAGCTGGTAGGAGAAAGAATATGAGCATGAGCGATCCCATCGCCGATATGCTGACCCGCATTCGCAATGCGCAGCAAGTGGACAAGCCCACTGTGGTCATGCCCTCCTCGAAGCTGAAGGCTGCCATTGCCGCCGTGCTGAAGGACGAAGGCTACATCGACGGTTTCGAAATCAAGGGCACGCAAGCCAAGCCCGAACTCGAAATCACCCTGAAGTATTACGCCGGCCGCCCCGTGATCGAGCGCATCGAGCGCGTGTCGCGCCCGGGCCTGCGTATCTACAAGGGCCGCACCAGCATCCCCCAGGTCATGAACGGCCTGGGCGTCGCGATCGTTTCGACCTCGCGCGGCGTGATGACCGATCGCAAGGCCCGCGCCAATGGCGTGGGCGGCGAAGTGCTGTGCTACGTGGCCTAAGGAGAACCGAATGTCACGCATTGCAAAGTACCCGGTCGAACTGCCCAAGGGCGTCGAGGCCAAGATCGCCGCTGACGCCATCGTCGTCAAGGGCCCGCTGGGCACGCTGACGCAGCCCCTGAAGGGCGACGTGCTGATCAAGGAAGAAGACGGCAAGCTGAGCTTCACCGTCGCCAACGACAGCCGCGAAGCCAAGGCCATGTCCGGCACCCTGCGCGCCCTGGTGGCCAACATGGTGACCGGCGTGAGCAAGGGCTTCGAGCGCAAGCTGACCCTGGTCGGCGTGGGCTACCGCGCCCAGGTGCAGGGCGACGCCGTCAAGCTGCAGCTGGGTTATTCGCACGACATCCTGCACAAGATGCCCCCGGGCATCAAGATCGAGTGCCCGACGCAGACGGAAATCGTCGTCAAGGGCTTTGACAAGCAGGTCGTTGGCCAGGTGGCCGCCGAGATCCGCGCGTACCGCGAACCCGAGCCCTACAAGGGCAAGGGCGTGCGTTATGCCGACGAGCGCGTGGTCATCAAGGAAACCAAGAAGAAGTAATCGCGCAAGGCTAGGACGAAATCATGGACAAGAAAATTTCCCGTTTGCGGCGTGCGATTCCGACCCGCCGGAAGATTGCCGAACTGCGCGTGAACCGACTCACGGTGTTCCGCAGCAATCAGCACATCTACGCAAACATCATTTCGCCGGAAGGCGACCGCGTGCTGGTCAGCGCCTCCACGGTGGAAGCCGAAGTGCGCCAGCAGCTCTCGGGCGAGAGCGGCAAGGGCGGCAACGTCGCGGCTGCCACGCTGGTGGGCAAGCGCGTGGCCGAGAAGGCCAAGGCCGCCGGCATCGAGCTGGTTGCCTTCGACCGTGCGGGCTTCCGTTACCATGGCCGCGTCAAGGCGCTGGCCGACGCCGCGCGTGAAGCCGGCCTGAAGTTCTAAGCGAGGAGTTGTCAAATGGCTAAGATGCAAGGCAGGAATGCCCCGGAGCAACCGGATGACGGCCTTCGCGAGAAGATGATCGCGGTCAACCGCGTGAGCAAGGTGGTCAAGGGCGGTCGCACCATGAGCTTTGCCGCGCTGACCGTGGTGGGCGACGGCGACGGCCGCATCGGCATGGGCAAGGGCAAGGCGCGCGAAGTGCCGGTCGCTGTCCAGAAGGCGATGGAGCAGGCGCGCCGCGGCCAGTTCAAGGTGGCCCTGAAGAACGGCACGCTGCACCACACGGTGGTGGGCAAGCACGGCGCCTCGACGGTGCTGATCTCGCCGGCGGCCGAAGGTACCGGCATCATCGCCGGCGGCCCGATGCGCGCGATCTTCGACGTGATGGGCGTGCGCAACGTGGTTGCCAAGAGCCTGGGCTCGAGCAATCCCTACAACCTGGTGCGTGCCACGTTGAACGGCCTGCGCGCCTCCATGACCCCGGCGGAAGTCGCTGCCAAGCGCGGCAAGTCCGTCGAAGAGATCCTGGGATAAATCATGGCTCAGAAACAGATCAAAGTTACCCTGGTGCGCTCTGTGATCGGCACCAAGCAGGACCACCGCGACACCGTGCGCGGCCTGGGCCTGCGCCGCGTCAACAGCAGCCGCGTGCTGCAGGATACGCCGGAAGTGCGCGGGATGATCCGCAAGGTGGATTACCTCGTCTCGGTTTCGGACGTCTAAGGAATCAAGATGTCGGATATGCAACTGAATTCGATCAAGCCTGCCGAAGGCGCCAAGCATGCCAAGCGCCGTGTCGGCCGCGGCATCGGCTCGGGCCTGGGCAAGACGGCCGGTCGTGGCCACAAGGGCCAGAAATCGCGTGCGGGCGGCTTTCACAAGGTCGGCTTCGAAGGCGGCCAGATGCCGCTGCAGCGTCGCCTGCCCAAGCGCGGCTTCAAGTCGCTGGGCCAGCACCTGTACGCCGAGGTCCGCCTCTCCGACCTGCAGGCCCTGCCCGTCGACGACATCGACGTGCAGGTGCTCAAGCAGGCCGGCGTGGTCGGCCAGGCCGTTCGCTACGCCAAGGTCATCAAGTCGGGCGAACTGTCGCGCAAGGTGTCCCTCAAGGGCCTGAGCGCGACGGCCGGCGCGCGCGCCGCGATCGAAGCGGCCGGCGGCTCGCTGGCCTGAACGCGGGGTGACGAGTGGCTAACGCGCAGGCACTGGGCAAGACGGGGGCTCGTTACGGCGATCTGAAGCGCCGTCTCGTGTTTCTCGTGCTGGCCCTGGTGGTTTACCGCCTGGGTACGCACATTCCGGTCCCGGGCATCAACCCCGACGCGCTGGCGGACCTGTTCCGCCAGAACGAAGGCGGCATCCTGGGCCTGTTCAACATGTTCTCGGGCGGCGCCCTGTCGCGTTTCTCGATCTTCGCCTTGGGGATCATGCCGTATATCTCGGCATCGATCATCATGCAGCTGGCCTCGGTCATCGTGCCGTCGCTCGAGGCGCTCAAGAAGGAAGGCGAGGCCGGCCGGCGCAAGATCACGCAGTACACCCGCTACGGCACGGTGGCGCTGGCGCTGGTCCAGGCCGTGGGCATCTCGGTGGCGCTGGAGTCGCAGCCCGGCCTGGTCATCGACCCGGGCATGCTGTTTCGCTTCACCACGGTCGTGACCCTGGTGACGGGCACGATGTTCGTGATGTGGCTGGGCGAGCAGATCACCGAGCGCGGGCTGGGCAACGGCATCTCGATCCTGATCTTCGCCGGCATCGTGGCAGGCCTGCCCGCCGCGCTGGCCGGATTGCTGGATCTGGTGCGCACCAACGCCATGAGCGTGATCTCGGCGCTGTTCATCGTGGCCCTGGCCGTGCTGGTCACCGCCTTCGTGGTGTTCGTCGAGCGCGGCCAGCGCAAGATCACGGTGAACTACGCCAAGCGGCAGGTGGGCAACAAGGTGTACGGCGGCCAGAGCTCGCATCTGCCGCTCAAGCTGAACATGGCCGGGGTGATTCCGCCGATCTTCGCGTCGTCGATCATCCTGTTCCCCGCCACCGTCACGAGCTGGTTCTCGACCAACGAAAACATGCGTTGGCTGAGCGACCTGGCCGCTGCGCTCGCGCCGCGCCAGCCGCTCTACATCACGCTGTATTCCGCGGCCATCATCTTCTTCTGCTTCTTCTACACGGCTCTGGTTTTCAACAGCCGCGAAACGGCAGACAACTTGAAGAAGAGCGGCGCCTTCGTGCCCGGCATCCGGCCGGGCGACCAGACGGCGCGGTTCATCGACAAGATCCTGATGCGCCTGACGCTGGCCGGTGCCCTGTACATCACGCTGGTCTGCCTGCTGCCGGAGTTCCTGGTGATGCGCTGGAACGTGCCCTTCTACTTCGGTGGCACGTCCCTGCTGATCATCGTGGTGGTCACCATGGATTTCATGGCGCAGGTGCAGGCCTATATGATGTCCCACCAATATGATTCCCTGCTCAAGAAGGCGAACTTCAAGGGCGGCAATCTGCCGATGCGATAGCGAGAAGAATGGCAAAGGACGACGTCATACAAATGCAGGGCGAGGTTCTCGAGAACCTCCCCAACGCGACATTCCGCGTCAAGCTAGAGAACGGCCACGTAGTGCTGGGCCACATCTCCGGCAAGATGCGCATGCATTACATCCGGATCCTGCCGGGCGACAAGGTCACAGTGGAGCTCACGCCCTATGACCTGTCTCGAGCCAGGATCGTCTTCCGCTCCAAGTGATCGGGCGGTTTGCGGGAACAACAGGAGTCAACCATGAAAGTAATGGCATCGGTGAAGCGGATTTGCCGCAATTGCAAAGTCATCAAACGCCACGGCGTCGTGCGCATCATCTGCACCGACCCCCGGCACAAGCAGCGTCAGGGCTAAAGGCCTGAGCGAAGACGCAACGGATTAAATCAAGGAACAGTCATGGCCCGTATTGCTGGCATCAACATTCCGCCGCAACAGCACGCCGAGATCGGTTTGACCGCCATTTTCGGCATCGGTCGCACCCGCGCTCGCAAGATCTGCGAATCGGCCGGCGTGCCCCTGAACAAGAAAGTGAAGGATCTGACCGACGCAGAACTCGAGCGCATCCGTGAACACGTTGGCGTGTTCACCGTCGAGGGCGACCTGCGCCGCGAGGTCCAGTTGTCGATCAAGCGCTTGATCGACCTGGGCAGCTACCGCGGAATGCGCCACAAGCGTGGCCTGCCGCTGCGTGGCCAGCGTACCCGCACCAACGCGCGTACCCGCAAGGGACCGCGCCGCGCCGCTGCGTCCCTGAAGAAATAATCGAGGATAGAGAACATGGCGAAAGCTTCCACCAGCGGCGCCTCGCGCGTGCGCAAGAAGGTCAAGAAGAACGTCTCGGACGGCATCGCGCACGTGCACGCGTCGTTCAACAACACCATCATCACCATCACCGACCGCCAGGGCAATGCCCTGTCGTGGGCGACCTCGGGTGGCGCGGGCTTCAAGGGCTCGCGCAAGTCGACCCCCTTCGCCGCACAGGTTGCCGCCGAGACGGCCGGCCGCGTGGCGCTGGAGTACGGCATCAAGACGCTGGAAGTGCGCATCAAGGGCCCCGGCCCTGGCCGCGAGTCGTCCGTGCGCGCCCTGAACGCGCTGGGCATCAAGATCTCGAGCATCGCCGACATCACGCCCGTACCGCACAACGGCTGCCGTCCGCCGAAGCGTCGCCGCATCTAAAGGGAACCGACATGGCACGTTATATTGGACCCAAATGCAAGCTCTCGCGCCGCGAGGGCACCGACCTGTTCCTCAAGAGCGCCCGCCGCTCGCTGGATTCCAAGTGCAAGCTGGATTCCAAGCCCGGCCAGCACGGCCGCACCTCGGGCGCCCGCACCTCCGACTACGGCCTGCAGCTGCGCGAGAAGCAAAAGCTCAAGCGCATGTACGGCGTGCTGGAGAAGCAGTTCCGCAAGTACTTCGCCGAGGCCGACCGCCGCCGCGGAAACACCGGCGAGACGCTGATCCAGCTGCTCGAATCGCGCCTGGACAACGTCGTCTACCGCATGGGCTTCGGCTCGACCCGCGCCGAAGCGCGCCAGCTGGTCTCGCACCGCGCCGTCGAGGTCAATGGCCGTTCGGCCAACATCCCGTCGCTGCTGGTCAAGGCCGGCGACGTGATCTCGATCCGCGAAAAATCCAAGAGCCAGGCGCGCATCCGCGAATCGCTGGACCTGGCCGCCGGCATCGGCCTGCCCCAGTGGGTCGAGGTCGATACCAACAAGATGACCGGTACGTTCAAGCAGGTGCCCGACCGCGCCGACGTCGCCCGCGACGTGAACGAATCGATGGTCGTCGAACTGTATTCGCGTTGATCGCCAGGCCGGCCCTTCGGGGGCGGCCTGTCCCGACTTGCAGGAGCCCGCGCTGTCTTTACAGTCGCGGGCTTTGCAGTCACAGGGCCCAGGCCCTTATTTCCATCAGCCTTATCGGTGTAACGAGCCGAGGGTATTGAAAAGGAATCGTACATGTCTGTTCAAGGTTTTCTGAAGCCGCGCGCCATCGAAGTCGAACCGATGGGCACCCACCATGCCAAGATCATCATGGAGCCCTTCGAGCGCGGCTACGGCCACACGCTGGGCAACGCGCTGCGCCGCATCCTGCTGTCGTCGATGACCGGCTACGCGCCCACCGAAGTGCAGATCACCGGCGTGGTGCACGAGTACTCCACCGTGCCCGGCGTGCGCGAGGACGTGGTCGACATCCTGCTGAACCTGAAGGGCGTGGTGTTCAAGCTGCACAACCGCGACGAAGTCACCCTGGTGCTGCGCAAGAGCGGCGAAGGCCCCGTGGTGGCCGGCGACATCGAGCTGCCGCACGACGTCGAGATCATCAACCCCAACCATGCCATCGCCACCCTGACCGAGTCGGGCAAGCTGGAGATGCAGATCAAGGTCGAGAAGGGCCGCGGCTACGTGCCCGGCAACGTGCGCGCCCTGAGCGAAGACCGCAGCCACACCATCGGCCGCATCGTGCTGGACGCCTCGTTCAGCCCCATCCGCCGCGTGAGCTACGCCGTCGAGAGCGCCCGCGTCGAGCAGCGCACCGACCTGGACAAGCTGGTGCTGGACATCGAAACCAACGGCGTGATCTCGCCCGAGGAAGCGGTGCGCCAGTCGGCCCGCATCCTGATGGACCAGATCTCGGTGTTCGCCGCCCTGGAAGGCGCCGGCGATTCCTACGAAGCCCCGGTGCGCGGCACGCCGCAGATCGACCCCGTGCTGCTGCGCCCGGTCGACGACCTGGAGCTGACGGTGCGTTCGGCCAACTGCCTGAAGGCCGAGAACATCTACTACATCGGCGACCTGATCCAGCGCACCGAGAACGAGCTGCTCAAGACCCCGAACCTGGGCCGCAAGTCGCTCAACGAGATCAAGGAAGTGCTGGCCGCCCGCGGCCTCACCCTCGGCATGAAGCTGGAAAACTGGCCGCCTCTGGGCCTGGAAAGGCCCTGAGGCGGTCAGTTTCGGTGAAGGCTAACTTCGCGCAGCGAAGTTAAGGGGCGTAAGCCCCGGCCGGAACCAAAACTGGCCCCCGCTTGGACTTGAGCGTCCCTGAGTTGAAGTAGAATCCGGGCCGCGCCTTCGGGCGCAGCCTTTTTCCCCACCGACCCGCCAGCATCGCTGGATAGAAGAGTTGGATAACCGGCGGACCACCGCCTTCTAGATTCGTCTGATAAAGGAAATACCATGCGTCACCGTAACGGACTGCGCAAGCTGAACCGCACCAGCAGCCACCGCCTTGCCATGTTCCGCAACATGGCCGTCTCGCTGCTGACCCACGAAGCCATCAAGACCACCCTGCCCAAGGCCAAGGAACTGCGCCGCATCGTCGAGCCGCTGATCACCCTGGGCAAGGAGCCCACCCTGGCCAACAAGCGCCTGGCCTTCGCCCGGCTGCGCGACCGCGACGCCGTGGTCAAGCTGTTCGCCGAAATCGGCCCGCGCTACGCCAACCGCAATGGCGGCTACACCCGTGTGCTGAAGATGGGTTTCCGCCAGGGCGATAACGCGCCCATGGCCTTCATGGAGCTGGTCGACCGCCCCGAGCCCCAAGAGGCCGAGCAGGCCGACAGCGAGTAAGGCCGGCGGCGCCGCGGCGGCCCGCCGCCCGGCACAAGCAGGTTCGCATCGCGCCCCAAGGCTGGAACGCCAGCCTTGGGGCGTTTTGCATGGCGCGTCCCGATGCCCGGCCCCCTGCCTGGCCGGGCAAGCCGCGGGCCGCAAGCCGATACAATGGGCGGCATCCGGCGCGGCGGCCGCTTGCCGTCTTGCAGCCTTCGCCGTCCCGCCGCCTATCGCCAGGAGATCGCCATGACGCAAGAGGACCAAGTCGTGCTGCTGTTCAGCAACGCGCCCGACCTGCTGCTTGCCAAGCGCATCGCCCACGTGCTGGTCGAAGAGGGCCTGGCTGCCTGCGTGAACCTGGGCGCGCCGATGCTGTCCATCTATGGCTGGAAAGGCCAGGTCCAGGCCGATAGCGAGATCCCCATGTGGATCAAGACCACCGCCGGGCGCTGCGAGGCGGCCATCGAAACCCTGGCCCGCCTGCATCCCTACGAAGTTCCCGAAGCCATCGCCGTGCCGGTGAGCCAGGGCCTGCCCGCCTACCTGGATTGGGTGCGCGCGCAGGCCCAGGGTCCGCTGCACGGCCCCGAGTCCGATCAATGAGCGTTCGCCCTTATCCTGCCGGCCTGGCCCCGGCGCCCTGGCTGGCATGGCTGCTGCTGTGCCTGTTCCTGGCGCTGGGGCTGCTGCCGCGCGCCCACGCGCTGAGCGAGGAGGATTTCCTGCCGCCCGAGCAGGCGTTCCGCTATTCGGCGCAGATGGCCGATCCGCAGACGGTGCTGGTGCGCTTCGAGGTGGCGCCGGGCTACTACATGTACCGCGACAACTTCCGCGTGGCGCTCGATGGCGGGCCGGGCACGCAGCTTGGGCAGGTGCAGTACCCGCCGGGCGTGGTCAAGTACGACCCGACCTTCGAGAAGGACATGGAGGTCTATCCCCAGTCCTTTGCGCTGCGCGTGGCCCTGGGCCCGGCGGCCGGCCCGGCCACGCTGATGGTCACCAGCCAGGGCTGCGCCGACGCCGGGCTGTGCTACCCGCCCATGGACAGCGCCACGCGCCTGGAGCCCGACGGCAGCGGCGGCTACCGCATCGCGCAGAGCCTGCCGGTGGTCGAGGGCGGGCGCGCGGCCTGGCAGGGCGGCGGCGGCATGTCGCAGGCCGCCTCGGGCGCGCCGGGCTGGCTGCAGGCCGGCGACGTCGGCCTGGCCGAGACGCTGGCGCGCTCGAACTGGCTGGCCACCGCCGGGGCGTTCTTCGTGCTGGGGCTGCTGCTGGCCTTCACGCCTTGCGTGCTGCCGATGGTGCCTATTCTTTCGTCGCTGCTGGTGGGCAAGGGCAGCGCGCCGGTCACGCGCCGGCGCGGCCTGGCGCTGGCCGCGCTGTATGTGCTGGGCATGTCGGTGGTCTACACGGCCCTGGGCGTGGCCGCGGGCCTGTCGGGCGCGGGCCTGGCGGCCTGGCTGCAGACGCCCTGGGTGCTGGGCGTGTTCGCCCTGTTGCTGGCGGTGCTGGCGCTGGCCATGTTCGACGTTTTCACGTTCCAGGCCCCGGCCGCCCTGCAGACGCGGCTAAGCGAGAAGCTGTCCCGCATGCCGGGCGGGCATGGCGCCGGCGCGCTGGTCATGGGCGCGGTTTCCGCGCTGATCGTCGGTCCTTGCGTGGCCGCGCCCCTGGCCGGCGCCCTGCTTTACCTGTCGCAGACCGGCGATGTGCTGACCGGCGCGCTGGCGCTGTTCGCCCTGGCCTGGGGCATGGGCGTGCCGCTGCTGCTGGTGGGCGCCTCGGCCGGCGCCCTGCTGCCGCGCGCGGGCGCGTGGATGGAAGGGGTCAAGCGCTTTTTCGGCATGCTGCTGCTGGCCACCGCCTGGTGGATGTTGGCGCCGGTGCTGCCGGCCTGGGTGCAGATGCTGGGCTGGCTGGCGCTGGCCGCCGCCGGCGCGGTGATGCTGGGCGCCTTCGAGCCGCTGCCGCGCCCGGCGGGCGTAGGCCGGCTTTTTGCCAAGGCGCTGGGCCTGCTGCTGGCGCTGGCGGCCGTGCTGCTGGGCGTGGGCCTGGCCAGCGGCGGGCGCGACCTGCTGCAGCCGCTGTCGCACCTGGCGGCCTCGTCCGGCGCGCCGGGGGGGGCCCAGCCGGCCGGCGTGGCCGGCATCAAGGAGCGCTTTGTCCGGGTGCGTTCGAACGAAGAGCTCGATGCGTTGCTGGCCGGCAGCACGCAGCCGGTGATGCTGGACTTCTACGCGGACTGGTGCATCGCCTGCAAGGAGATGGAGCGCTTTACCTTCACCGACCCTGCCGTGGCGGACCGGATGTCGCGCATGCTGCTGGTGCAGGCCGACGTCACCGCCAATACGCCCGAGGACCGGGCCCTGCTCAAGCGTTTTCGCCTGTTCGGGCCCCCGGGCATCGTGTTTTTCGCGCCCGGCGGCGCGCTGATCCCCGATGCCCGCGTGGTGGGCTTCCAAGGGGCGAACCGCTTCCTGGCGGTGCTCGAGCGCGTGCAGCAGGACTGACGCGCCCTCAAGGAAACTCATTGGACACCGTTCCCGACGCCAGCGCCCGGCCCGTGAATACCGGCCGGGTCATTGTCCTGCTTGCGCTGGCGGCCTTTGCCAGTGCCTGCGCCTTTCGCATCTGCGATCCCTTGCTGCCGCAGCTCTCGCGCGAGTTCGGCGTAAGCACCGGCGAGGCGGCCCATGCGGTGACGCTGTTCACGGTGGCCTACGGCGTGTTCCAGTTCCTGTTCGGGCCGGTGGGCGATCGCTACGGCAAGTACCTCACCATCACCGCCGCGACCCTGCTGTGCGCCGTGGGCAGCATCGGCGTGGCCCTGGCCCCCAGCATGGATGCGATGGTGCTCGCGCGCCTGGTGTCCGGCGCCGCCGGCGCGGGCATCGTGCCGCTGTCCATGGCCTGGATCGGCGATAACGTCGAATATGCCGAGCGCCAGGCGACCCTGGCGCGCTTCGTCTCGGGAACCATCCTGGGCATGGCGGCCGGTCAGCTGATCGGCGGCGTATTCGCCGATACCCTGGGCTGGCGCTGGGCCTTCGTGTTCCTGGCCTGCATCTACCTGTGCGTGGGCGCCCTGCTGGCCATCATGCGCCCGCCGCGCCAGTCGCAGGCCACCGGCGCGGGGGCGGGTTTTCTGCGGCCCATGGCCGAGGTGATCGCCACGCCCTGGGCGCGCGTGGTCCTGGCCACCGTGTTCGTCGAGGGCGCGCTGGTGTTCGGCGTGCTGGCCTTCGTGCCGGCCTACCTGCAGATCCGCTTCGGGCTGGGGCCGACGGCGGCCGGGGCGGTGGGCGGGATCTTCGCGCTGGGCGGCATCGCCTACGTGGTGATCGCGCGCAGGCTGGTGGCGGCGTTGGGCGAATCGGGGCTGGTGGCCGCCGGCGGCCTGACGCTGGCCGTGGCCTTCGCCCTGTACGCGCTGGGCCCGGCCTGGTCCTGGTCGGTGCTGGCCGGGCTGGCTTGCGGCTTTGGCTTCTACATGTTCCACAACACCCTGCAGACCAACGCCACCCAGATGATGCCGGCGCGCCGGGGCACGGCCGTGGCCCTGTTCGCCTGCTTCCTGTTCCTGGGGCAGTCCGCCGGCGTGGCCAGCGGCGCGTTGCTGGTCGACGGCGTGGGCGCGCACTGGCTGTTCTGGGGGGCGGCGGCGCTGATCCCGCTGCTGGGCTGGGCGTTTTCGGCCGCGCTGGGCCGGCGCAAGGGCCGATAGGCTGCCCCGGCCCGGCCATTGGCATCAGCCGCGCTTGAGCAGCCGCGCGGCCTCGATGGCGAAATAGCTCAGGATGCCGTCGGCGCCGGCGCGCTTGAAGGCCAGCAGCGATTCCATCATCACCTTGTCGTGGTCCAGCCAGCCGTTGGCCGCGGCGGCCTTGAGCATGGCGTACTCGCCGCTGACCTGGTAGGCGTAGGTGGGCACGCGAAAGGCGTCCTTCACCCGCCGCACCACGTCCAGGTAAGGCATGCCGGGCTTGACCATCACCATGTCGGCGCCCTCGCGCAGGTCCGCCGCCACTTCGCGCAGCGCCTCGTCCAGGTTGGCCGGGTCCATCTGGTAGGTCTGCTTGTCGGCCTTGCCCAGGTTGGCGGCCGAGCCCACCGCGTCGCGAAACGGGCCGTAGAAGGCGCTGGCGTACTTGGCCGAATAGGCCATGATGGCGGTGTGGATGTGGCCCTGGGCTTCGAGCGCGCGGCGCACCGCGCCGATGCGCCCGTCCATCATGTCGCTGGGCGCCACGATGTCCACGCCGGCCTGGGCCTGCACCAGCGCCTGCCGGCACAGCTGCTCGACGGTGGCTTCGTTCATGACGTAGCCGGCCTCGTCCAGGATGCCGTCCTGGCCGTGGCTGGTATAGGGATCCAGGGCGACGTCGGTGAGCACGCCCAGCTGCGGAAAGCGCGCCTTGAGCGCGGCCACCGTGCGCGGCACCAGGCCGTCGGGATTGGCGGCCTGGGCGCCGTCGGGCGTCTTGAGCGCCGGGTCGATGACCGGGAACAGCGCAAGGGCGGGAATGCCCAGTTCGGCACAGGTTTCGGCCACGGGCAGCAGCGTGTCCAGCGAATGGCGATGCACGCCGGGCATGGACGGCACGGCCTGGGACAGGCCCTGGCCTTCGGCCACGAACACGGGATAGATCAGGTCGTCGACGCTTAGCCGGTGCTCGCGCACCAGGCGGCGCGAGAAATCGCTGCGGCGCACGCGGCGGGGGCGTGCATCGGGAAAGTCGGCTGCGACGAGATGGGGAACGACGGTCATGGCACCACCTTGGGGGAAATCCAGTTTTCGATGATCTGTCCGGCCTCTTGCAGGCCGATGCGCTCGGTGGCCGAGAACGGCACGGTCTGCAGCGCGCCGATGTCGGCCAGCTCCTTGCGCACCGCATAGATGGCCTTGATGCGCTGGCCATAGGGCAGCTTGTCGGCCTTGGTCAGCAGGGCCAGCACCGGCCGGCCG
Source organism: Orrella sp. JC864 (assembly GCF_037026685.1). Lineage (NCBI taxonomy): Bacteria > Pseudomonadati > Pseudomonadota > Betaproteobacteria > Burkholderiales > Alcaligenaceae > Orrella > Orrella sp. JC864. The sequence goes on from NZ_JBANET010000013.1 coordinate 94,450, forward strand.
GTGGGCGCGATCCAGTCGGCCAGCTTGCGGTCGAGCTCGGTCACGCCGCGGCGGATGTCGATCAGCAGCACCACGCCGGCCAGCGCCTGGCGCTGGCGCAGGTATTCGCCCAGCACGTCGGCCCATGCTTCGCGCGCCTGGCGCGTGACCGCCGCGTAGCCGTAGCCGGGCAGGTCCACCAGAAAGCCCAGGTGCGCGCCCGGTTCGAGCGGGTCGGGCAGGCCGAACAGGTTGATCAGCCGCGTGCGTCCCGGCGTCTTGCTGGAGAAGGCCAGGCGGCGCTGGTTGGTCAGCACGTTGATGGCCGAGGACTTGCCCGAGTTCGAGCGGCCCACGAAACAGACCTCGGGCGGACCGGGCGGGGGGAGCTGGTCGAGCCGGGCGGCGGACTGGACGAATGAGGCGCGATGAAGGAGGGACACAGGCGGGGCCTAAGTTGCTGTCAAGCCCTATTGTATAATCGCGTGTTTGCTGGGGTGTCCTTAGGCGCAAAGCCTGCCGGGCGCGCCGGCAACGCGGCAGTCGAAGTCGCATTGCGCGGCCTATCCCGCGAACAAGAAGAAATCAGTACGCAAACATAGCAGTACGTAAAAAAGTAATGGAGCAAAGACAGCGCCGGCTGGAAGGAAGCGGGCACAGACCGGACGGGCCACCCGTCCGGGCCCGACGGACGCAGCAGCGCTATTGAGGGGTGGGGCACAAGGCCCGACCGAGTCCGATCGTCGAGGTTTTTCATGAAGCGTGTGTTGTCCCGGATGTTGGTCGCAAGCGGCGCCTTGCTGTGCGCCTCGCTAGTGCCTGCCAGTCATGCCGCCGAGGCGGGCGGCGCCTCCAAGCCTGACCTGGCCAAAGGCAGCCAGCTGTACGAGCAAGGCGATGCCGCGCGCGGCATCATCTCCTGTGCGTCCTGTCACGGCGCGGCCGGCAACAGCAGCCTGCCGGTCAATCCCAACCTGGCCGCCCAGCCGCACGAATACATCCTCAAGCAGCTGCACGACTTCAAGGTCAAGGAAGGCGCCGAGCATGCCGCGCGCCGCGGGCCTGACGGCGCGCCCTCGCCCATGACGCCCATGGCCAATCCGCTGACCGAGGAAGACATGCGCAACGTGGCCTACTACCTGGCGCAGCAGCGGCTGGAGAAGCCGGCCACCGCCGGACACCAGGACCTGGTCGAGCATGGCCAGCGCATCTGGCGCGGCGGCCTGCCCGAGCAGCGCATCCCGGCCTGCGCGTCCTGCCACGGCGCGGCCGGCATGGGCATCCCGGCGCAGTATCCGCGCCTGGCGGGCCAGTTCCCGGACTACATCGAGGCGCAGCTCCGGCTGTTCCGCAGCGGCGACCGCGCCAACAATCCGGCCATGCACGACATCGCCCGCCGCATGACCGACGAGGACATCCGCGCGGTCTCGGACTACGCGGCGGGCCTGCGCTAGGCCGCGGGGCCGTTGGACATCCGGCCGGAACCTGCGGCCGGCCGGATGGTCCCTTGATGCGATGACTGCCACGCACCCCCCCGCCTTTCGCCGCCGCCTGGCCGATGGCATCGAGCTCCTGGGCTCGATGCGCTTCGCGGTCAGCCTGTTGATGTTCATCTGCGTGGCCAGCGTGATCGGCACCGTGCTGGCGCAGAACCGCCCGGCCTCGAACTACATCGACCAGTTCGGCCCCTTCTGGTTCGAGCTGTTCGACAAGTTCTCGATCTGGCACGTCTACAACAGCTGGTGGTTCCTGCTCATCATGGCCTTCCTGGTCGTCTCGACCTCGGTCTGCCTGATGCGCAACACGCCGAAGATGCTGCAGGACGCCCGCTCGTTTCGCGAGTATGTGCGCGCCAGCAGCCTGCGCGCCTTTCCCCACCGTGCCCAGGCCGATACCGGCCTGGACGTGCCCGCCACCGTGCAGCGCCTGCGCCAGCTGCTGGCGCGCCAGGGCTATGCGGTGCGCGAGCGGCGCGACGGCGACTCGGTGATGCTGGCGGCCAAGCGCGGCAGCGGCAACCGGCTGGGCTATATCTTTGCGCACGCCTCGATCGTGATCATCTGCGTGGGCGGGCTGTTCGACAGCGAGCTGCCGGTGCGCATGCAGGTGTGGCTCGGCGGCAAGCAGCCGCTGACCGAGAACATGCTGATCGCCGACGTGCCGGCCAGCGGCCGCCTGTCGGCCGACAACCCGAGCTTTCGCGCCAACGTGCTGGTGCCCGAGCAGGGCCGCATCAGCAACGCCGTGGTGCTGGTGGGCGACGGCGCGCTGGTGCAGCCGCTGCCGTTCACGCTGACGCTCAAGAAATTCATCGTCGACTATTACTCCACCGGCATGCCCAGCCGCTTCGCCAGCGAGGTGCAGGTCACCGATCCCGAGGACGGCCGGACCTTCGATGCCACCATCGAGGTCAACGAGCCGCTGCGCTACAAGGGCGTGACGGTCTACCAGTCCAGCTTCGACGACGGCGGCAGCCGCGTGGTGCTGACCGGGCGGCCGCTGTCCGGGCCGCGCGACTTTTCCTTCGAGGTGGACGGCAAGGTGGGGCAGTCCTCGCCCGTCAGCCTGGGCGACACCGGCCAGGCGCTGCAGCTGGACATCACGGGCCTGCGGCCCATCAACGTCGAGGACCTGCGCAGCGGCGAGCCGCCGCAGCCCAAGGCCCTGCGCGAGCACGTGGCGGCGGTGACCGGCAGCGCGGCGGGCACGGCCAACGAGCACCTGCGCAACGTCGGGCCCAGCATCGAATACCGCCTGCTCGATGCCAGCGGCCAGGCGCACGAGTTCCATAACTACATGCTGCCCGTGCAGCTGGACGAGATCCCGGTGTTCCTGGCCGGGGTGCGCGAAACGCCGGCCGAAAACTACCGCTATCTGCGCATCCCGGCCGACGAGCAGGGCAAGCCCGACGAGTTCCTGGCGCTGCGCGCGGCCCTGGCCGACCCGGCGCAGCGGCGCGAGGCGGCCGAGCGCTTTGCCCGGGCCAACGTGGGCGGCGCCGACGGGCAGGCGCTGCAGGATTCGGCGCAGCGGGCCCTGGACACTTTTTCCGAGACCGGCCTGCAAGGCGTGGCGCGCTTCCTCGAGGCCAACGTGGCGCCCGAGGAGCTGCCGCGCGCGGCCGATATCGTGATCCGGCTGCTGGGCGCGGCCATGGGCGAGCTGCGCGCCATGGTGCGCGAGCGCATGGGCCTGGCGCCCTTGCCGCAGCAGGGCGAGGCCGCCGTGCTGGCCGATGCCTGGTCGCGCATGGCGGTGGCCGCGCTGTCCGACCTGGCGCTGTACCCGGTGCCGGTGCTGTTCACGCTCAGCGATTTCGAGCACGTGCAGGCCAGCGTGTTCCAGGTCAGCCGCACGCCCGGCAAGAATGCGGTGTATTTCGGCTGCCTGCTGCTGGTGCTGGGCATATTCACGATGTTCTACGTGCGCGACCGGCGCATCTGGATGTGGGTCTCGCCCAAGGACGGCGGCAGCCACGTGGTGGCGGCCATGACCTCGCAAAAGCGTACACTGGATTTCAACCGGGAATTCGAGCGCCTGCGCCAGGCGCTGGGCCGCCTGGCTTGAAGCCGCACAAGGAGTCATGTTCATGAACGAGCGCGCGAGCACCCTGCCCGAGCCGCTTTGGGACCAGGCCGTGGCCGGCTCGGAGACCGGCGACGGCCGGATCCGCCGCGGCCGGCCCGACTGGACCGATGTCGTCTTTTTCCTGATCCTGGCCGCCGGCGCGGCCTTCGCGCTGGATCGCTACGACTACGCCATGGACGGCTACGAAAAAGCCATCCTGTGCGGGACCGTGCCCGCGCTGGCGTGGCTGGGCTGGCTGTGGCGGCCGCTGCGCACGCTGACGCTTTGCTGCGCGCTGGCCGCCGGCGGCGCGCTGCTGCTGTACCAGGCCGACCTGGGACGCGCCGAAGAGGTATTCCTGCTCAAGTACCTGCTGTCCTCGCAGTCGGCCATCCTGTGGATGTGCATGCTCTTCATGCTGGCCACGCTGTGCTACTGGATCGGCCTGGCCAGCCCGACGGCGGCCTGGCTGGGCACGGCGCTGACCTGGGGCGCGGTGTTCGCCGGCATGACCGGCCTGCTGGTGCGCTGGCGCGAAGGCCACCTGATGGGCCCGGACCTGGGCCATATCCCGGTCAGCAACCTCTACGAGGTCTTCGTGCTGTTCGCGCTGGTGACGGCGCTGTTCTACCTGTACTACGAGCGGCGCTATGCCACGCGCGCGCTGGGCGGCTTCGTGCTGCTGGTGATCAGCTCGGCGGTGATCTTCCTGCTCTGGTATTCGTTCACGCGCGACGCCCACCAGATCCAGCCGCTGGTGCCGGCCCTCAAGAGCTGGTGGATGAAGCTGCACGTGCCGGCCAATTTCATCGGCTACGGCACCTTCTCGCTGGCGGCCATGGTGGGCTTCGCCTACCTGGTCAAGGAGCATGGCCAGACGCGCTCGTGGCGGCGGCTGGCGCCGCTGTTCGTGCTGGGCGTGCTGCTGGCGGCCGAGCCCATGGTGTTTCGCACGGGCGGATTGTCCATGACCTGGGCGCTGTACCTGGGCGTGGGGGCGGTGCTGGTGGGCGCCATCCTGGCGCTGCGCCGGCCCATCGCCGCGCGCCTGCCGCCGCTGGAGGTGCTGGACGACATCATGTATCGCGCCATCGCGGTGGGCTTTGCCTTCTTTACGGTGGCCACCATCCTGGGCGCGCTATGGGCCGCCGACGCCTGGGGCGCCTACTGGCAATGGGATCCCAAGGAAACCTGGGCGCTGATCGTCTGGCTGAACTACGCCGCCTGGCTGCACATGCGGCTGATGAAGGGCCTGCGCGGCACCATGGCGGCCTACTGGGCCCTGGTCGGGCTGCTGATCACCGGGTTCGCCTTCCTGGGGGTCAACATGTTCCTGTCGGGCCTGCACTCCTACGGCGAGTTGTAGGGTCCACCCCCCGAAGCGCTTACGCGCTTCCCCCCTCAAGGGGGGCGACACCGGCGGACCGGCAGAGCCGGCTCCGCGGTGTCCCCGCGCCTTCTTGCGGTGTGTTTTTTTGCCTTGGGGGCGCTAGGCCAGGTGCTGGGCCAGGAAGGTGTGCGAGCGTTCCTCGGCCTGCTTGGCGGCCTGGGCGTCGTAGTGCTGGCCGCCCGGGCGCGAGAAGGCGTGGTCGCAGTGCTCGTAGACGTGGGCGGTGACCTGGGCGTGGGCGGCGGCCAGCTGGATGACCTTCTCGCGCGCCTCGGGCGGCACGAAGCGGTCCTTGCCGGCCACGTGCAGCAGCATGGGCGCGCAGTTGGCCGGCGCGTTCTCCAGCAGGGTGTCCAGGTTGACGCCGTAGTAGCTGACCGCGCACTTGACGGGGGTTTCGCAGGCGGCCTTGACCGAGAGCATGCCGCCCATGCAATAGCCGATGGCGGCGATCTTGTCGTGGCCCGATTCCTGCGCCAGCCAGGCGCGCGCCGATTCGAGGTCGGCCATGGTTTCGTCGCCTTTCATGCCCTGCATCAGTTCGTAGCCGCGCGCGAACTGCTTCTCGTCGGTGGGGTCCAGTTCCAGGCCGGCTTCCTGGCGCCAGAACAGGTCGGGGCAGATCACGTGATAGCCCTTGGCGGCCCACTGGTCGGCCAGTTCGCGCATGGCCTGGTTGATGCCGAAGATCTCCTGGATCAGCACGATGCCGCGCGCCGAGGCCGAGGGGCCCTTGGCGTAGTAGGCCTTGAATTCCTTTCCTTCCTTGCTTTTCAGGGTGACGTGAGACATGGGGGTCCTTTCAGGTTCCTGGTTGGCGGGGGGTGGAACTTCGATTGAATCACACTCTCAGTCGGGCAGCATGGCCTCGCCCTCGGTCAGGCTGGCCAGGCTGTCGCGCGCGCGCACGACGTGCCAGCGGGCGCCGTCGACCATGACCTCGGCCGGGCGCGGCCGGCTGTTGTAGGTGCCGGCCATGACCGCGCCGTAGGCGCCGGCCGACTCGATGGCCAGCAGGTCGCCTTCGGCCAGGGCCAGCGGCCGCTGGCGCGCCAGCCAGTCGGCGCTTTCGCACACCGGGCCGACCACGTCGTAGACCTGCGCCGGGCCGGGGCGCGGCGCGACCGGCAGCACGCCGTGCCAGGCCTCGTACAGGGCCGGGCGCATCAGGTCGTTCATGGCCGCGTCGACGATGGCGAAGTTGCGCGCCTCGGTGTGCTTCAGATAGAGCACCTCGGTCAGCAGCACACCGGCATTGCCCACCAGCGAGCGCCCGGGCTCGAACACCAGCTGCAGCGGCGGCAGGCCGCTGGCGGCCAGGCGCTCGCAGACCTGGTCAAGCAGCAGGCGCGGCGCCAGCGGGATTTCGTCGTCGTAGCGGATGCCCAGGCCGCCGCCCAGGTCCAGGTGATGGATGGCGATGCCGTCCTCGGCCAGCTGGCGCAGCAGCGCCAGCAGCTTGTCCAGCGCATCCAGGTAGGGCGAGACCTCGGTGATCTGCGAACCGATGTGGCAATCCAGGCCCACCACCTTCAGGTTGGGCAGCGAGGCCGCTTCGCGATAGGCCTGGCGCGCCTGCTCGATGGCGATGCCGAACTTATTTTCCTTCAGGCCGGTGGAGATGTAGGGATGGGTCTGGGCGTCCACGTCCGGATTCACGCGTAGCGAGACCGGCGCGGTGCGGCCCAGCTCGCCCGCCACGCTGGAGAGCCGGCGCAGCTCGGGCAGCGACTCGACGTTGAAGCACTTGACGCCCGCTTGCAGCGCGGCGCGCATTTCCCAGGCCTGCTTGCCCACGCCCGAGAACACCACCTTGCCCGGGTCGCCGCCGGCGGCCAGCACGCGCTGCAGCTCGCCGCCCGAGACGATGTCAAAGCCCGCGCCCAGCCGGGCGAATTCCTTGAGCACCGCCAGGTTGGAGTTGGCCTTCATGCCGTAGCAGACCAGCACGTCGCGCTGGCCGATGGCCTCGCGGTATGCGTCCCAGGCCGCGCGCAGCGCGGCGCGGGAATAGACGTACAGCGGCGTGCCCGCCTGGGCGGCCAGCTCGGCCAGCGGGACGTCCTCGGCGTGCAGCACGCCGTTGCGGTAGTGGAAATGCGGCTGCCCGGCCGGAGGCCGGGCGCTGGGATTCTGCTGGCTCATTACGGTAGATTGGATTGGGGAAGCTGGCTCGGCTGGACGGCGGGCGTGCGGGCGGCGCCGTCCTCGGCGGGGGGAAGGTACAGGGGTCCTTTGTAGCCGCAGCCGGCCAGCATGCCCAGCGCCAGCAGCATCGCTAAAATGCGGGGATAGGCCGAGCGGGACACGGCAGGCTCCGATAGGAAAGACAAGCGGTCATTATATGAACGAAACAGAATTTCTCGCCCTGGCGGGCGAAGTGCTGGACGGCATCGAAAGCCAGGCCGACGACTGGCTGGCCCTGTACGACGTGGACGTCGACGCCAGCCGCAGCGGCAACGTGCTGACGCTGGCCTTCGATTCGGGCGTGCAGGTCATCGTCAACAGCCAGGCGGCCATGCAGGAGATCTGGGTGGCCGCGCCCAGCGGCGGCTTTCACTACCGCTACGACGGCCAGGCCTGGCGGGATACGCGCGGCGGGCCCGCGCTGGGCGAGGCGCTGTCGCAGATCGTCAGCGCCGCGGCCGGGCAGGCGGTGACCGTCAAGGTCTGAGCGCGGGCCGGCTCGTGCCGCCCGCCCGCCCGGGCTTGGGCCCGGACCTGAGCGTGGCCCCGGCTGCAGGCCGGGGCGCGGCGCCGCGGCTTCAGCGCGCGGCGATGTCGGCCGCCTTGACCACGGCGGCCCATTTCTCGCTTTCGGCCCGGATGTAGCGGGCGAACTCCTCGGGCGTGCTGGTGACCACGATGGCGCCCAGCCCGGCCATCCTTTCCTGCACGTCGGGCATGTTCATGACCTTGCCGATGGCCGCGTGCAGGGCGTCGATCACCTCGGGCGGCGTGCCGGCCGGCGCCACGATGCCGCCCCAGGACGAGGCGTCAAAGCCCGGCAGCACGGTCTCGTCGATGGTGGGCGCATCGGGCAGGCTCGCCACGCGGTCCTTGGTGGCCACGGCCATCACGCGCAGCTTGCCGCCGTCGACCAGCGTGCGCGCGGCCACGGCGGTGGCGAACATCATCGAGACCTGGCCGGACATGACGTCGGTCATGGCCGGGCCGTCGCCCTGGTAGGGCACGTGCATCATGTCCAGGCCCAGCCCCTGGGCGAACATCTCGCCCACCAGGTGGTTGGAGGCGCCGTTGCCGGCCGAGGCGAAGGTGTACTTGCCGGGCGCGGCCTTGATGTCCTGCACCAGCGCCTTGATGTCCTTGGCCTGGACCTGCGGGCCGGCCACCAGCACGATGGGCACGGTCGAGAGCTGGGTGACCGGCGCGAAGCTCTTGTTCACGTCGTAGCTCAGCTTGGGATAGATGCTCTGGTTGATGGCGTTGGGCCCGACGTTGGCCACCAGCAGCGTGTAGCCGTCGGCGGCGGCCTTGGCCACGTAGTCGGCGGCGATGTTGCCGTTGGCGCCGGGGCGGTTTTCCACCACGAAGGTGCCGCCCATGACCGAATTGAGCTTTTCGGCCAGCAGCCGGGCGGTGGTGTCCGAGGCCCCGCCGGGCGGATACGGCACCACCAGGCGCACCGGTTTCTCGGGATAGGCGGCCAGCGCCGTGCCGGCCGCGCACAGCGTGGCCAGCAGGCCGCCGGCAAGGCGGGTTTTCCAGGTCTTCATCTGTCTCTGCTCCATGTGTCGTTTTCTAGCGGGTCTTCAGGGGAATCAGCACCGCTCCCCGCGATAGCGGCTTGACCGTGCGGCTGTAAATGTCCAGCCAGCCATGTTCCTGCGCGGGCACGTGGGCCGCCTGCCTGTCTGCCTGCCGGGCCTGCAGCTCGGCCGCATCGACCAGCAGGTCGATGCGGCGGGCGGCCACGTCGATCTCGATGGGGTCGCCGTCGCGCACCCAGGCCAGCGGGCCGCCCTGGGCCGCTTCCGGGCAGACCTGCCCCACGGCGATGCCGCGGTTCAGGCCCGAGAGCTGCCCGTCGGTCACGATGGCCACCTGTCCGTTCAGGCCCGCGCCTTCGACCGCGGCCACGAAGGACGAGGCCAGCGCCACGCCCGGGCCGCCGATCGGGCCCATGCCGCGCAGGCAGGCTACCGTGCCGGGCTGGATGCGGCCGGCCGCCAGCGCGGCGATGGCCTCTTCCTGCGAGCCGAACACCAGGGCGTTGCCGCGAAAGCGCTGGGCCTTGCCCGAGGCGTTGCCCAGCTTCAGGATGCTGCCCTCGGGCGCCAGCGAGCCGCGCAGGATCACCAGCGAGGGCTCGCGCGACAAGGGATCGTCCAGCGTGCGCAGGATGGACGGCGTGGGCGCTTGGTAGCCGTCCAGCACCTGGGACAGCGGCCGGCCGGTGACGCCCACCGTCTCGCCGTCCAGCAGGCTTTGCAGCCGCTTCATGGTGGCCAGGGTGCCGCCGGCCGCCTCCAGGTCCTCGGTGCGGTGCTCGCCGTTGGGCTTGACCGCCGCCAGCAGGGGCACCTGGGTGCCCAGTTCGTTAAAGAGCGCGTAGACGTCCACATCCACGCCGGCCTCCTCGGCCACGCCCTGCAGGTGCCGCAGCACGTTGATCGAGGTGGACAGGGCCAGGGCCACGCGCACGGCATTGGCAAAGGCCGCGGGGGTCAGGATGCGGTCGGGGGTCAGCCCCTCCTGCACCATTTCGACGATGCGCCGGCCGGCGCGCCCGGCCTGCTCGAACATGGCCGGCGAGTTGGCCAGCACCGGGCTGGCGCCGGGCAGGGAAAGGCCCAGCGCCTCGCAGGCGATGTGCATGGAGTTGGCCGTGCCCAGTCCCGCGCACACGCCCGGGCCTTGCACGGCGCGCTTGCACATGCCGTCCAGGTCTTCGAAGGAAAGCTTGCGCGTGACGTACATGCCCACCTTCTCGAACACGTCCTCGATGTCGATGGGTTCGCCCTGGTAGGTGCCGCTTTGCTGGTAGCCGCAGGCCACCACCAGGGTCGGGATGTTCAGCCGCGCGGCGGCCATCATCTGCCCCGGCGTGGTCTTGTCGCAAGAGGCCAGGCACACCATGCCGTCGAGCTGCGCGCCCTCGACCTGCACCTCGATGTCGTTGACGATGAGATCGCGCGACGGAAGGATGTAGCGCCCCGCCTTGCCCGCGCTGGTGATGAAGTCGCTGGGCGCTGCCGTGCGGATCTCGAAGGGCACGCCGCCGGCCGCCCGGATGGCGTCCTTGACGTGGCGCGCCACGCCGTCCAGGTGGCTGAAACAGCTGGACAGCTCCGAGGAGGTATTGACCACCGCGATCTTGGGCTTGTCCATGTCCTCGTCGGCCAGCCCGAGCGCCTGCCATTGGGCCTTGCGCAGGGCCCACAAGGTGGTGCCCGGCTGGAAGTTGCTGCGGTATCGGCGTGGGGGGGTCATGCTGGGGTGTCTCCAAGGAATGCGCCGCGCGCGGCGAGCTGACGGCGCACGCTTTGCGCGTCGACGTCGTGTAGGGATGCGCCGGCCTGCAGGGCCAGGGCGGCGGCAATGCCTGCCGCCTCGCCCATCGCGAAGCACTGCGCGGTCACGCGCAGCGAGGCCTGGGCGGCATGGGTGGCCGAGGCGCAGCGTCCGGCCACCGACAGGTTGTCGAACTGCGCCATCAGCAGCGAGCGCAGGGGAATCTGGAAGTAGGCGCCCGGCTCCAGCCATATCCACTGCGTTGCCCGGCCCGCCGCGTGGTCTTCCATGGGCCAGGCGCAGCAGGCGATGGCGTCGTCAAAGCGCGCCGCTCCCAGCACCTGCTCGCCGGTGAGCACGTGGCGCCCGACGATACGGCGGCTTTCGCGCACGCCCAGCACCGAGCCGGTGTCCAGGACGTAGGCCCGCGCGAAGCCGGGCACGTAGCGCCGGAAGGCCTGCAGGTAGTCGCGCACCTGGCGCCGGCCGGCGCGCTCGGCGCGCGACATGGCCGCCACGTCCAGCGGCGAGGGCGAGCGGCCGTCCACCGCCACCTTGGTGATGTTCAGGTGCGCCAGGCCGGGCCGCTCCGAGAATACGCCGCCGGCGGTGCGGGGCAGGTCCATGCCGTCCTCGACGGCCCGCTCCAGGCACTGGCGCAATTCGGGGCGCGTCAGGGCCTGCAAGGCATCGGTATCCACGTCGCCGAAGCGGGCCATGGCGGTGGGAAACTGCAGGTCCTCCAGGGCAATCTCGAACGGCCCGCCGGCGCGCGCCACCACGTCGGCGTCTCCCGAACAGTCGATGAACTGGCCGGCCCGCACCGCCATGCGGCCCTGCTTGGATTCGAACATGACCGCGTGCACGCGGCCGTGGGCATGCTGCACGTCCACCACCTGGCTGTGCAGCAGCACTTCGACCCCGGCCTGTTCGAGCAGCTCGTCGAGCACCAGCTTCATCGAGAACAGGTCGTAGGGCAGGGACGCCGTCTGCAGCCAGCGCACCGGCTCGTGCGCGCCGCCGATGGCGCGCAGCCGCTCGATGATCTCGCCGCACAGGCCGCCGACCACCTGGACCAGCCGCGCCGGGTCCACGGCATACAGGCCGCAGATGCTGCCCAGGCTGACCGTGGTCAGCGTGCCGCCCAGAAAGCCCGCCCGCTCGAGCAGGACCACGCGCGCGCCGCTGCGCGCGGCGGCCACGCCGGCCGCCACGCCCGCGGCGCCGCCGCCGATGACGCAGACGTCGGCCTCGCGGTAGACCGCGGTCCGGCGCGCGGGCTCCTCCAGATATTCGTTTGGTTTCGTAGTCATTTATGAATGAACAAGAATGGAGCGAGAGCCGGCGCGTATTGCAAGCTCAAAGACCCGGTTATCCTGATTGCGGTAAAGAGAAAGATTGCACAGTTATAACTACGTAGTCATTTTAGACCGATACGATGGCGCGTCAACGGCCTGGGCCACGGGAAAATCCTGCTAGTTGGTGGTGCGGCGCAGCAGCAGCTCGTTGGGCAGCAGCCAGCGGCGCGGCGCCAGCGAGGGATCGGCGATGCGCGCCAGCAGCCGCTCGACCGCCGCCGCGCTCATTTCGGCAAGAGGCTGGCGTACCGTGCTCAGCGCGATGCAATCCCAGCGGGCCATGGGAATATCGTCGTAGCCCACCAGCCACAGGTCTTCGGGCACGCGCCGGCCCAGCGCCCTGGCGCCGTCGAGCGCGCCGATGGCGATGATGTCGTTGGTGCAGAAGACGCTGTCGATGGCGGGATCCTCGGCCAGCAGGGCCTGGATGGCGCGGTGCCCGCTGTCGTAGCTGAAGGCGCCGAAAGCCAGCGGGCCCCGGGTGCAGGCCTGGGCCGCGCCCTGGCCGGCCAGCGCCGCCAGGAACCCTTCTTCGCGCTCGCGGATGGTGCTGGCCGGCGAGCGCGAGGACAGCAGCCCGAGCCTGCGCCGCCCGGCCGACAGGAAATAGCGGGCCACCGCGGCCCCGCCGGCCGCGTTGTCGCTGACCACGGTATCAAAAGCCTGGGTGCGCACGCTGCGGTTGATCAGGATCACGGGCTTGTCGGCGGCGATACGTTCGAGCTGCGGCAGGGTATCGTCCGTGGCCGTGGCGAAGATCACGCCGTCCACCGGGCTTTGGGCGATGCTGCGGGTGGTGGCCTCGTCCATGGGGCCGTCGAGCTCCCACACGGTGGCGCGCAGGCCTTGCTGCGACAGGCGGTCCACCAGCTGCTGCAGCAGCAGCGGGTAGAGCGGATTGGCCAGGTTCTCTACGACCACCGCGATGGTGCCGCTGCGGTTGGTCTTCATGAGCCGCGCCGCGGCGCTGGGCAGGTATTCGTGCTTGTCGATGACCGCCATCACCCGCTCGCGCGTGGCCGGCCGCACCGAGGGATGCTTGCGCAGCACGCGCGAGACGGTGCTTTGGGAAAGCCCGGCCAGTCTGGCGATGTCGTGGCTGGTCAGCCGTTTGCTCATGGAATGGGTAGCGGGGAAACGCCGGCGATGGCGCGTGCTGCATTCTACCCAGCATGCCGGCGCACGCACGCAGGCGGCGTGCTTGCGCCGCGGTCCGGCTAGTGCGGCACCAGGTTCCCGTTCCAGGGATTGTTGTTGAGCTCCTGCTCGAGCGGCACGTCGTTCGAGCCGCCGATGAGATTGCTCAGGAACTCGCCCAGCGAATCGGGCTCGGGCAGCCCGACCCGCGCCACGGCCTGGCCGGGCGGGAACTCGGAAAAGTACAGGTCGCCGCCCTCGGTGATCAGCCCGTCGGGACGGTTGCGCGGCTGCTCGGGCACGCCGGCCAGCGCGGAGCGCATGTAGTCCACCCAGATGGGCATGGCCGCGCCCCCGCCGGTCTCGCGCGAGCCCAGCGAGCGGGGCTGGTCGTGGCCGAGCCAGGCGATGCCCACCAGCGCCGGCGTGTAGCCGGCGAACCAGGCGTCCACCGACTCGTTGGTGGTGCCGGTCTTGCCGGCGATGTCGCCGCGCTTGAGCAGCGCGCGGGCGCGCGCGGCCGTGCCGGAGGTGGCCACCCCGCGCAGCATGTCGTCCATGACGTAGGCGGTGCGCGGGTCGATGGCGCGCGCGGCGGCGTCGCCCGCCACGGTGGGGCGTGATTGCATGATGACCTTGCCGGTGCTGTCGGTGACCCGGTCGATCAGGTAGGGCGTGATGCGGTAGCCGCCGTTGGCGAACACCGAATAGGCGCCGGCCAGCTGCAGCGGCGTGACCGAACCGGCGCCCAGCGCCATCGGCAGCACCGGCGGCTGGCGCGACTTGTCGAAGCCGAAGCGGGTGACGTAGTCCTGCGCGTACTGCGGCGTGATGGCCTGCAGGATGCGGATCGAGACCATGTTCTTGGACTTGTACAGCGCCTGGCGCATGGTCAGCATGGGCTCGTAGGTGCCGCCGTAGTTCTTGGGCGCCCAGGCGCGCGAGCCGGTCTGCTCGGCGGTCTGCTGGAAGGGCATGTCCGAGATCTGCGTGGCCGGCGTCAGGCCGCGCTCGAGGGCGGCGGCGTAGATGAACGGCTTGAAGCTCGAACCGGGCTGGCGCCAGGCCTGCGTGACGCGGTTGAAATTGCCGCGGTTGAAGTCAAAGCCCCCCACCATGGCGCGGATGGCGCCGTCCTGCGGCGAGACCGACACGAACGCGGCCTGCACCGAAGGCATGTTCAGCACTTCCCAGGTCTCGCCGTTCTTGTGCAGATAGACCACCGAGCCGCGGCGCAGGCGCGCCTCGGGCTTGGCCTTGTCGTTGAGCGCGCGCGCGACGATGGCGATGGCCTTCTTGTCGTTGATGGTGAAGATCTCGCTGGAGCTGCGCGCCACCTTGATCTCGGTGGGGCTGGCCGAGAGCACCACGCCGGTCAGCAGGTCGCCGCTGTCGGGGTACTTCTCGAACACCGCATCGAGGAAATCGTCGAAGCGGGCCTGGTCGTTCTCGATGCCGGCCGGCAGGTCCAGCTGCTCTTCGGGGCCGGGATAGGGGGCGCGGCGCGTGTAGTCCAGCACGCCGTTGCGCAGCGCCCGGTAGGCGGCCTCCTGGTCCTTGGAGGAGACCGTGGTGTAGATGTTCAACCCCCGCGAATAGACGTTGTCCTGGTAGACGCCGTAGAGCAGCTGGCGCGCCAGCTCGGCGACGTATTCGCCGTGGATGGCGTAGCCGCCGGTGGGCGCGCCCTGCTCGCGCGAGCGCAGCACGATGGGCTCGGCCATGGCCTGCTTGTATTCTTCCTCGGTCAGGTAGCCCAGCGACAGCATGCGGCCCAGCACGTAATGCTGGCGCAGCGTGGCGCGCGGCATGTTGGCGATGGGATTGAAGCGCGAGGGCGCCTTGGGCACGCCGGCCAGCATGGCGGCCTCGGCCACCGAGATCTCCGACAGCGGCTTGCCGAAATAGCGGCGCGAGGCCGCGGCAAAGCCGTAGGCGCGGTGGCCCAGGTAGATCTGGTTCATGTACAGCTCGAGGATCTGGTCCTTGCTCAGCTGCGATTCGATCTTGAAGGTGAGCAGCAGTTCGTAGAACTTGCGCGAATAGGTCTTTTCGGAGGAAAGATAGAAGTTGCGCGCCACCTGCATGGTGATGGTGCTGGCGCCCTGGCTCTTGGACATGCTCATCAGGTTGGCCAGGCCGGCCCGCACCACGCCCATCCAGTCGATGCCGCCGTGCTGGTAGAAGCGGTCGTCCTCGGCCGCCAGCACCGCCGATTTCATCACGTCGGGGATCTCGTTAAAGCGCAGCACGTTGCGGCGCTCTTCGCCGAATTCGCCGATGAGCACGTTGTCCGAGGTATAGACGCGCAGGGGCACCCGCGGCCGGTAGTCGGTCATGGCGTTCAGGTCGGGCAGGTTCGGCCAGGCAAGCGCCAGCGCCATGCCCACCAGCAGCACGCCGCACAGGCCCAGGCCCGCCAAGAGGATGCTGGTCTTGATCAGGAAACGGCCCAGGCGCGAGCCCGTGGCCGGGGCCGGCTGCTCGCCCGAGGCGCGCCGGGAACGGGAGGAGGGGGATTTGCTCATCGGCAGCGATTTTAAAGGTACGGGCCTATAGACATGCGGCCGGCCGCCAAGTTTCTGTAACCGAATCGTGCAGTGTAGCGCCCCGGCAACTGCCCGCAATGGGATAATGCCGAAATGAACGCGAATTCCAGCTTTTCATCGCAGGGCGGACCGGCCCTGGCGTCCGCATGCGCCCCGCGCGGCCTGCTGGGGCACGACACGCCGGTGTTCCTGGTGGGCATGATGGGCGCGGGCAAGACCACCATCGGGCGGGGCCTGGCCCGGGTGCTGTGCCGCGATTTCCTCGACCTGGACCACGAGCTGGAGGCCCGTTGCGGAGTGCGGGTGCCTACTATCTTCGAAATCGAGGGCGAGGCCGGCTTTCGCCGGCGCGAGTCGGCGGCGCTGCTGTACTGCGCCCAGCGGCGCAACATCGTCATGGCCACGGGCGGGGGCGCCGTGCTGGCCCCGGAGAACCGCGCGGCGCTCAAGGCCCACGGCATCGTCATCTACCTGCGCGCCAGCGTGGACGAGCTGTTTCGCCGCACCGCGCGCGACCGCAACCGCCCGCTGCTGGCCACGGCCGACCCGCGCGGCACGCTGCGCGCCCTGCTGACCGCGCGCGAGCCGCTTTACCAGGAAGTGGCCGACATCACCGTGGAGACCGGCAGCATGCCCGTGAACACCGTGGTCAAGGCCATCGTTCCCTTGCTGCAATCCTGCGAGAAACAGACATGACCGTCGTCGACGTCGATACGCCCGGAGGGCGCTACCCCATCCGCATCGCGCCCGGCCGGCTGGACCGCCTGGCCGAATCCATCCCGGCCAACGCCACCGCCGTGGGCCTGGTCACCAATCCCACGGTGGCCGCCTTGTACGGGCAGCGGGCCGAGGCCGCGCTGCAGGCGCACGGGCGGCGCGTGGTGCGCATCGAGCTGCCCGACGGCGAGGCGCACAAGGACTGGCAGACCCTGAACCGGATCTTCGATGCGCTGCTGGCCCAGCGCTTTGACCGCAAGAGCGTGCTGGTGGCGCTGGGCGGCGGGGTCATCGGCGACATGTGCGGCTTTGCCGCGGCCACCTACATGCGCGGCATCCGTTTCGTGCAGGTGCCCACCACGCTGCTGGCGCAGGTCGATTCCTCGGTGGGCGGCAAGACCGGCATCAACCACCCGCTGGGCAAGAACATGGTGGGGGCCTTCCACCAGCCGGTGGCCGTGGAGATCGACACCGACGTGCTGCGCACCCTGCCCGCGCGCGAGATCTCGGCCGGCCTGGCCGAGGTGATCAAGTACGGGCTCATCCTGGACGCGGACTTCTTCGCCTGGTGCGAGGCCAACGCCGCCGCGCTGCGCGCGCTCGATCCGCAGGCCCTGCGCTACGCCATCGGCCGTTCCTGCGAGCTCAAGGCCCACGTGGTGTCGCAGGACGAGCGCGAGGCCGGGCTGCGCGCCGTGCTCAACCTGGGCCACACCTTCGGCCACGCGATCGAGGCCGGCCTGGGCTACGGGCAGTGGCTGCACGGCGAAGCGGTGGGCTGCGGCATGGTGCAGGCCGCCGAACTGTCGGCCGACGTGGCCGGCCTGCCGCGCAGCGAGGTCGAACGGGTGCGCGCGCTGGTGCGCGCCATCGGCTGCCCCACCGTCTCGCCGGACCTGGGCGCCGATCGATGCCTGGCGCTGATGCGGGTGGACAAGAAGGCCGAGGGGGGCGAGATCCGCTTCGTGCTGCTGCCCGAAATCGGCCGCGCCGTGACCGCGCCGGCGCCCGAGCCGGCGGTGCGGGCAGTGCTGGCCCGCACCACCGAGCCGGCGGCGGCCTCGGCCTGAATGGTCCTGCCGCCCGCGCCATGCCCCGACCCGGACCAGGAATCACCATGACCGCGACGCGCAGCCCCCTACGCACCCCTTCTTCCGCCACGGGCCTGGCTCCCTATGCCTGCGACCCGGCCCGCACGCGCGGCCGGCGCCATGCCGAGCCGGCGCCGGCCAACCGCAGCGAGTTCCAGCGCGACCGCGACCGCATCGTGCATGCCAACGCGTTTCGCCGGCTCGAATACAAGACCCAGGTTTTCATCAACCACGAAGGCGACCTGTTCCGCACGCGCCTGACGCACAGCCTGGAGGTCGCGCAGATCGCCCGCACGCTGGCGCGCAGCCTGCGTCTTAACGAGGACCTGATCGAGGCCATCGCGCTGGCGCACGACCTGGGCCACACTCCCTTCGGCCATGCCGGCCAGGACGAGCTGAACGCCTGCATGCGCGAGCGCGCGCCGCAGGCCGGCGGCTTCGAGCACAACCTGCAGAGCCTGCGGGTGGTGGACGAGCTGGAAGAGCGCTATGCCGCCTTCAATGGCCTGAACCTGTGCTTCGAGACCCGCGAGGGCATCCTCAAGCACTGTTCGGCCGCGCACGCGCGCCAGCTGGGCGAGGTGGGGCGGCGTTTCCTGGAGCGCACCCGGCCCTCGCTGGAGGCCCAGCTGGCGAACCTGGCCGACGAGATCGCCTACAACAACCACGACATCGACGACGGCCTGCGCTCGGGGCTGCTGACGGTGCAGGACCTGCGCGAGGTCGAGCTGTTCGCCGTGCACCATGACGCGGTGCTGCGCGAGTATCCGGGGCTGGCGCCGCGGCGCACCACGTCCGAGACCATCCGGCGCATGATCAACACGCTGATCACCGACCTGACCGCCACCACCGCCGCGCGCATCGCCGAGCACGATCCGCGCAGCGTGGACGAGGTGCGCCAGGCCCCTGCTCTGGCGGGCTTTTCCGAGCCGGTGCGGCGCCAGGCCGAGGCGCTCAAGCGTTTCCTGTTCGAGCGGCTGTACCGCCATTACAAAGTGATGCGCATGACGAACAAGGCCAGGCGTATCGTTCGGGAGTTGTTCTCGGCGTTCCAGGACGAGCCCAGGCTGCTGCCGCCCGACTACCGGCGGATGGGGCATACCGAACAGGCCCGCGCCATCGCCGACTACATCGCCGGCATGACCGACCGCTACGCCATCCGCGAGCACAAGCGGATCTTCGACATGGAAGAGCCCTAGGCGATCGGGTGCCGGCGCCACGTCCTTGCCTTAAGGAGACCGCATGCCGCACATCCGATCCGCATCCGCCGCGCGCCGCCTGGTCCGGGCAGGCGCGCTGCTGGCCCTGGCCGGCGCGCCAGGCCTTGCCGCGCTGGCCCAGACCGGCCAGCCGCTGCCGCCCGGCCCCACCGGCACCCCCATGACGGTGCACGGCAACATCGAAGGCCCCAGCCGGCTGGCGATCGTGCAGGTCTGCGAGCCGGCGGGCAACTGCCAATTGTCCTTCGTCGATACGCTCAAGCAGGACGACATCGCCGAGCTGGTACGCAGCTACCGCGGCCAGGGCCGGCCCGGCACCGATCCCTCGGTGACGGTGCTGGCCCTGTGCGCCGGCAACTGGGTGGCCGCGGTGCAGGCCCGGGCCGAGCCGCAGCCCGCCCAGGGCATGGTGTGCGGCTATCCCACCGAACTGGACGCGCTGCGCCAGGCCTTCGCCGCCTGCGACCAGCAGCTCGGCCGCCCGTGCGCGGCCGAGCCGCAGACGCAGGTGAGCTGGGGCAAATGGGATGGACGCCACCTGCCGGGGCGCGACCAGGCGCCGGGCAAGCTGTACACGGTATGGGACCAGGACGGCGCCAAGGTCTGCACGCTGCAGGCCGGCCAGCCCGTCAGCTGCAATGCGCAGGCGGCCGACGTGCTGCGGCGGGCGGGGCTGGTGCGATAAGGGCGCAAAGGCAGGGGCTGCTTTGCGGCCCTATCGATGCGTACGGTAGGGTTCGTCTTCGGGCACGAACACGCCTTCGGCGCGGGCCTCCCGGCACCATTGCTCGAAAGCCGGCAGCGCGGCCACCGCGTCCATGTAGTCGCGCACCGCGCCGGCCGCGGCCACCCCGTAGGTGATGAAACGGCTGACCACCGGCGCGTAGAAGGCGTCGGCGATGGAAAAGCGCCCGAACAGGAAGGGTCCGCCCTGGCCGAACTCGGCACGCGTGTCGTGCCAGGTGGCCTGGATGCGGCTGATGTCCTGGCGCGCCTCTTCGCCGATGGCGATGCCGGGCAGCTGGGCTTCGATGTTCATGGGCAGCTCGCGGCGCAGGTGCCCGAAGCCGCCATGCATCTGCGCGGCCAGCGAGCGCGCCCGGGCGCGGGCGCGCAGGTCGGCGGGCCACAGCTGCGCGGCGGGATGGCGTTCGGCCACGTATTCGCAGATGGCCAGCGAATCCCACACCGCGAACTTGCCGTCCAGCAGCACCGGGACCAGGCCGGCCGGGCTGACGCTGCTGACCTCTTTCTGGAAGGAAGGGGTGAACAGGCCGAGCTTGCGCTCCTGGAAGGCGATGCCCGCGGTGCGCAGGGCAAGCCACGGGCGCATGGACCAGGACGAGTAGTTCTTGTTGGCGATGATCAGGGTGTACATGGCGGCCTCGCCGGCGCGGCGCGCGCCGCCCTATTGCGGCGCAGCAAGACCCCATTTATAGCACCGCGGCCGGCGCGTCTTCAGCGCGCCTTGGCGCGCTTGCGGCCCAGCACCCGGCCCAGGTAGCGGCCGGTGTGGCTCTCGGGCGAGGCGGCCACCTCCTCCGGCGTGCCCTGCGCCACGATGCGCCCGCCCCCGCCGCCGCCTTCCGGGCCCATGTCCACCACCCAGTCGGCGGTCTTGATCACGTCCAGGTTGTGTTCGATGACCACCACGGTATTGCCCGCCTCGACCAGCTGGTTGAGCACGCGCAAGAGCAGCTCGATGTCGGCGAAGTGCAGGCCGGTGGTGGGTTCGTCCAGGATGTACAGCGTGCGGCCGGTGCTGCGGCGCGACAGCTCCAGAGACAGCTTGACGCGCTGGGCCTCGCCGCCCGATAGCGTGGTGGCGCTCTGGCCCAGCCGCACGTAGGACAGGCCCACGTCCACCAGGGTCTGCAGCTTGCGCGCGATGGCCGGCACCGATTCGAAATACTCCAGCGCCTGCTCCACGGTCAGGTCCAGCACCTCGCTGATGTTGCGCCCGCGGTAGCGGATCTCCAGCGTCTCGCGGTTGTAGCGCTTGCCGTGGCAGACGTCGCAGGGCACGTACATGTCGGGCAGGAAGTGCATCTCGACCTTGACCACGCCGTCGCCCTGGCAGGCTTCGCAGCGTCCGCCCTTGACGTTGAAGCTGAAGCGGCCCGGGTCGTAGCCGCGCGCGCGGGCCTCGGGCACGCCGGCGAACAGTTCGCGGATCGGCGTGAACAGCCCCGTGTAGGTGGCCGGGTTGCTGCGCGGCGTGCGGCCGATGGGGCTCTGGTCCACGCTGATGATCTTGTCGAAGTGCTCCAGGCCTTCCAGCGCGGCATAGGGCGCGGGCTCGGCCTGCGCATTGTGCAGCGCGCGCGAGACGGCCACGGCCAGCGTGTCGTTGACGAGGGTGGACTTGCCCGAGCCCGATACGCCGCTGATGCACACCAGCTTGCCGGCCGGGATGCGCAGGTCCACCGATTTCAGGTTGTTGCCGGTGCAGCCCTGCAGCGTCAGCCACGCCTGGCCGGGGGCCAGCGCGCGGCGGGCGGGCACCGCGATGGCGCGCCGCCCGCTCAGGAACTGGCCGGTCAGCGAATCGGGATGGTCCTGCACCTGCGCCGGCGTGCCGCTGGCCACCACCTGCCCGCCGTGCTCGCCCGCGCCCGGGCCCATGTCCACCACCCAGTCGGCCTCGCGGATCATGTCCTCGTCGTGCTCGACCACGATGACGCTGTTGCCCAGGTCGCGCAGGTGCTTGAGCGTGCCGATCAGCCTGTCGTTGTCGCGCTGGTGCAGGCCGATGGACGGCTCGTCCAGCACGTACATCACGCCGGTCAGGCCCGAGCCGATCTGGCTGGCCAGCCGGATGCGCTGCGCCTCGCCGCCCGAGATGGTGTCGGCGCTGCGGTCCAGCGACAGGTAGTTCAGGCCCACGTTGTTGAGGAACTCCAGCCGCGCCTCGATCTCGCGCACGATGCGCTGGGCGATTTCCTGGCGCGAACCGGTCAGCGCCAGGTTGCGGAACCACTGCAGGCAGTCCGACAGCGGCATGGCCTCGACCTCGTAGATGGCCAGGCCGGTCTCCTTGCTGCGGGCGGTGTGCTCGGCCAGGCTGCCGGGCGCGGCCAGCTGCGCGCGCGGCACGTGGGCATCGGGCCTGTCGTTGCCGATGCGCACGTGCCGCGCCTCGGCGCGCAGGCGCGAGCCGCCGCACTCGGGGCAGGTCTTGATGGCGCGGTACTTGCCCAGCTCTTCGCGCACCGCCCCCGAATCGGTTTCGCGCCAGCGCCGCTCCAGGTTGGGAATCACGCCCTCGAAGGCGTGGCGCTTGACCGAGCTGCGGCCTTTTTCGTTGACGTAGAAGAAAGGGATTTCTTCTTCGCCCGAGCCGTACAGCACGATGCGCTGGGTCGCTTCGGGCAACTGTTCGAACGGGGTCTCGATGTCATAGCCGTAGTGCGCGGCCAGGCTGGTCAGCAGCGAATGGGTGAAGGCGTTGCGCTTGTCCCAGCCGCGGATGGCGCCCGAGGCCAGGCTCAGCTCGGGAAAGGCCACCACGCGCTTGGGATCGAAAAAGCCCACCTGCCCGATGCCGTCGCAGCTGGGACAGGCCCCGACCGGATTGTTGAAGCTGAACAGGCGCGGCTCCAGCTCGGGCAGGCCGTGGCTGCAGACCGGACAGGCATAGCGGCTGGAGAACATCTGCTCGTTGCCGCCATCCATGTCCAGCGCGATGATGCGGCCCTCGGCCAGGCCCAGCGCCGTCTCGAAGCTTTCGGCCAGGCGCTGCTTGCTCTCCGGCCGTACGCGCAGCCGGTCCACCACCACGTCGATGTCGTGCTTCTCGTTTTTCTTGAGCTCGGGCAGCGAGTCGATCTCGACCATCCTGCCGTCCACGCGCAGCCGCACGAAGCCCTGCGCCTGCAGGCTGGCGCATTCTTCCTCGAAGCTGCCCTTGCGCGCGCGCGCCAGCGGCGCCAGGATGGCCAGGCGCGTATCGGGCGCCCAGGCCAGCACCGCGTCGACCATCTGGCTGACGCTTTGCGCCTGCAGCGGCAGGCCGTGCTCGGGGCAATAGGGCGTGCCCACCCGGGCATACAGCAGGCGCAGGTAGTCGTGGATCTCGGTGATGGTGCCCACCGTCGAGCGCGGGTTGTGGCCGGCGGCCTTCTGCTCGATGGAGATGGCCGGCGACAGGCCTTCGATCAGGTCCACGTCGGGCTTGTCCATCAGCTGCAGGAACTGCCGCGCGTAGGCCGACAGGCTTTCGACGTAGCGCCGCTGGCCCTCGGCATACAGCGTATCGAAGGCCAGCGAGGACTTGCCCGAACCGGACAGGCCGGTGACCACCACCAGGCGGTGCCGCGGCAGGTCCAGCGACACGTTCTTGAGGTTGTGGGTGCGGGCACCCCTGATGCGGATTTCATCCATCGGCGGCTCAAGCGGTTTCCAAGGGCAACTTGGTACTATAGCGCGCCGGGCCAGTCCGGGCGCCGCCGCCTGGCCGGCGATGCCCCCGGGCGCCGGGCCTTGCATTCCTTGACCCCGACGCAGCCCGCCCGGGCGCCGCAGAACAACATTATTCGATGCCGGATCCCTCTCTTCCCAGGATGACCGCCGACGAGCGGCGTGCCAGCGTGGCGCTGGCGGGCCTGTTCGCCTGCCGCATGCTGGGCCTGTTCCTGCTGCTGCCGGTCTTTGCCGTGGCCGCCGCCGGGCTGCCTGGCGGCGACGACCCGGCGCGCGTGGGCCTGGCCCTGGGCATGTACGGCCTGACCCAGGCCTTCATGCAGATTCCCTTCGGCCTGGCTTCCGACCGCTGGGGCCGCCGGCCGGTGGTGATGGCCGGGCTGGTGCTGTTCGTGGCCGGCAGCGTGGTGTGCGCGCTGGCCGACGACGTGTTCTGGATCACCGTGGGCCGCGCCATCCAGGGCGCCGGCGCGATCTCGGCGGCCGTCACGGCCTGGCTGGCCGACGCCACCCGGCCCGAGGTGCGCACCCGGGCCATGGCCATGGTGGGCGCCTCGATCGGCCTGTCCTTCGCCCTGTCGCTGCTGCTGGCCCCGCTGCTGGTGGGCTGGGGCGGCCTGCCGGGGCTGTTCTGGACCATCGCCTGCCTGGGCGTGGCCAGCATGGCGGTGGCCTGGTTCCGCGTGCCGGTGGTGCCGCGCGGCGAGCCGTCCATGAACCGCGCCCGCATGGCCGACGTGCTGCGCCATCCCGGGCTGCTGCGGCTCAATTTCGGGGTGTTCTGCCTGCACCTGATCCAGGTGGCGCTGTTCGTGGTGGTGCCAGGCCTGCTGGCGCGCAGCGGCGGGCTGGCCGCCTCGGCGCTGTGGCAGGTCTACCTGCCGGTGATCTTCGGCTCCTTCGTGCTGATGGTGCCGGCCATCTTCCTGACCGAGAAGCGCCGCGCGCACGGCCAGGCGCTGCGCGCGGCCGTGGCCGGGCTGCTGGCCGTATGCCTGCTGCTGCCCTGGGCCAGCGGGGGCTTTGCCGCCCTGGCGCTGGCGCTGACCGGCTTTTTTGTCGTGTTCAACATCCTGGAGGCGCTGCAGCCTTCGCTGGTCTCGCGTGCCGCGCCGCCCGAGTTCAAGGGGCTGGCGCTGGGGGTGTACAACACCGCCCAGGCGGCGGGCCTGTTCCTGGGCGGCATGCTGGGCGGGTGGCTGGCCACGCGCCACGGGCCCGACGGCGTGTTCTGGATGGCGGCGGCGCTGTCGGCCGCCTGGCTGGCGGTGGCCTGGACGGTGCGCCGGCCCGATTAAGGGCCGGATCGGGCACGGGCGGGGGGCGTCCCCGGCATGCCGGCCGCCTTGCCGGGCGGACATTCCCATCCGCCCGCGGGTTTGAGCATGCCGCGATATCGCCGATAATACGAGCCTTCGCGGGCGCGAAAAGCGCCCGCCCGCTTTTTCATCGTCAAGGTGTCCCATGGCGGCGGCGGCCCAACCTGGCGCGGCCCGCATGGCACCAATCAGGAGATCGCCATGGCATCCGTCAACAAGGTCATCATCGTGGGCAACCTGGGGCGCGACCCCGAAGTCCGCTACAGCCCCGAAGGCTCCGCGATCTGCAACGTTTCCATCGCCACCACCAGCCAGTGGAAGGACAAGAACAGCGGCGAGAAGCGCGAAGAAACCGAATGGCACCGCGTCGTGTTCTACAACCGCCTGGCCGAGATCGCCGGCGAATACCTCAAGAAGGGCCGCTCGGTCTACGTCGAGGGCCGCCTGAAGACCCGCAAGTGGACCGACAAGGAAAACATCGAGCGCTACACCACTGAAATCGTCGCCGACCAGATGCAGATGCTGGGTGGCCGCGGCGAAGGCGGCGAAGGCGGCGGCTACGGCGGTGGCGGCTACGGCGGCGAATCGGCGCCGCGCGCGCCCCGCCCCCAGCAGCAGGCCCCCCGCCCCGCCGCCCAGCCCGCGCACAACGCGACCAACCTGGCGGACATGGACGACGATATCCCGTTCTAAAGCATCGCCCGGCCCGGCCTGGCAGCGGCGCCAGGCCAGGGGTCACGCAGCCATCAATATGATGTCGCCAGCGCCCACGTTGGCCGCTCGAACCTGGGCCCGGCTCGTGGTGTCGACGTTCCACGAGATCTGCGAGCAAGCCAGGGCTGTCTATCGTGCGGCGCCTGCGCAAGGGCCGCGTGCGCGCAAGTAGGGACGGCCGGCACCGCTAGCGGCGCTGCGCGTGCGACAGCAGCAGTTGCACGAACGCGCGCGGGGCCGGCGCCAGTTCGACCGTGGCCCGCTCCAGCAGGCACATGTCCGCGCCTGGTATGGGTTCTTGCACGACGATGCTCTCCAGGTGGCGGGCCAGCGACAGCTTGTCCAGGATCACGCGCGGGGCCAGGAACAGGTAGTCGGACGTCGATATCAGGTCCAGCGTGTCGAAAAGCGATTCCACGCTGCCCACCATCCTGGGGGTGCCCAGGCCGTTGCGGGCGAACCAGTCGGCCAGCCGGTTCGATGGCGTGCCGATGCGTCCGAACGGACTGGTATTGACCCACTCGGCTTGGCGCAGTTGATGCAGCGAGCGGGCGGCGCGCAAGGGATGTCCCTTGCGGCACAGCACGCAGGGCTCGGATTCGGCGAGCACGGTACAGCGGAAATCCCCCGTGTCGGTGCCGCTGGAGACCAGCGTCAGCGCGAAGTCCAGCTTGCCCTCGCGCAGCGCCGACAGCAGCACGGTGGACGGGCCTGCGCTGATGTGCACCGATACGCGCGGGTGGCGGGCGCGGAACTGCTGCAATACCGGCGCCAGCAGGCGCGCAAAGATCTCCGAGGAAGCCCCGACGTTGATCGTGCCGGCCAACTCGCCGTGCAGGTGGCGAAAGATCTGTTCGGCCCGTTCGCATTCGCCCAGGATGATGCGTGCGCGCCCGAGCAGCTGCGCGCCCGACGCGGTCAGCGTGATGCCCTTGGCCGCCCGCAGGAACAGTTGCGCGCCCAGGCTTTCTTCCAGGCGCTTGATCTGCTGGGTCAGCCCGCTTTGCTCCATGCCCAGGTGCCGGGCGGCGGCGCGAATGCTGCCGTGCTCGACGACCTGCACGAAGGCGCGCAGTTGCTGGAGGGTCATTGGGAGTATAGAAAGTAATCAATATAACAATTATAGTATCTTGTGCACTCGGTTGCCGGCTTCTAGACTGCGCCCACTGACTCTTCAAGCGTGGAAAGCCTTATGACCGTCGACCGTTTCGCCCTGGGCGAACAAATCCGCACCGAAGTGCTGGGGCCCGAGTACGTCGCGGCCTCTAGCGCCAATACCGATGCCTTCAGCGAACCGCTGCGCGAATTCGCCATCAGGAATCTCTGGGGCGACATCTGGGCGCGTCCCGGCCTGGACCGCCGCGCGCGCAGCATCGTGAACCTGGCCATCCTCTCCAGCGACAACCGGCCCGGCGAGCTCAAGACCCACATTCGTGCAGCCCTGAACAACGGCATGAGCCGCGAGGAGATCGGCGAGGTCTTCCTGCAGGTGGCCCTATACCGCGGCATTCCTACCGGCAGCGACGCCACGCGTATCGCGCGCCAGACCTTCGCCGAAATCGACGCCCAAGCGGGCAAGGCCTGAGCCGCGATGTCACGATCTTCCGTCAGCCAAGCCGGCGTCCGGGAGCGCCTGCTGGCCTTGTGCGAGCGCCATGTCGGCCCGGCCGCCTCGATCGGCGCATGGGTAGCCGGCCAGGCCGTGGCCGGCGGCGGCAGCACCGAGCTGGCGTTGGTGTATCCGGGCGACGGCGGCGAACTGCTGCGCTATCGGGATGCCTCGCCCGAGCTCGTCGGCCAGGCGCTGCAATCGTGCGCGCGCGGCCAGGCAGCCTGGGCCGCGCTGCCGGCGCAGCGGCGCGGCGAACTGCTGGCCGCGCTGGGCGAGCTCATCAAGGCCAACGCCGAGTCGCTGGCCACGCTGGAGGCGATCTCCTCGGGCAAGGCCATCAAGGGGTGCAGGGCCCAGCTGGGCGCGGTCGCCGAGATATTCCGCTACTACTCGGGCTGGACCGACAAGTTCGGCGGCAGCGTGATTCCGGTGCCGGGCGGGCAGTTGAACTACACGCTGCGCGAACCGCTGGGCGTGGTGTTCCAGATCATGCCCTGGAATTCGCCTTTGTACCTTGCGGCCTGGAACGCCGCGCCGGCGCTGGCGATGGGCAACGCGGTGCTGATCAAGCCGTCCGAACTGACGCCGCTGACGACGCTGGCCCTGGGGCGCCTGGCCACCGAGGCGGGCCTGCCGGCGGGCGTGCTCAACGTGGTGGCCGGCCTGGGGCAGACGGTGGGCGATGCGGCCATCGCCGATCCGCTCGTCAAAAAGGTGGTGTTCGTCGGTTCGACCCAGACCGGCCGGCGCGTCAGCCAGGCCGCCGCGCGGCGGCCTATTCCTTGCCTGCTGGAGCTGGGCGGCAAGTCGGCCAACATCGTGTTCGCGGACGCGGATCTGGACGCGGCCGCCCGGATGGCGGTCGTGGCCGCTTTTTCCAACACGGGGCAGAACTGCGTGGCCGGCTCGCGGCTGCTGGTGCAGCGCGGGATCTACGACGCGTTCGTGCAGCGTGTGGTGCGCGAGGCCGCCCGGTACCGCATCGGCCTGCCCCTGGACGAGTCGGCAGACAGCGGGCCCATCAACAACGCTGCGCAGTACCGCCGGGTATGGGACATGATCCAGCTGGGCCTGCGCGAAGGCGCCGAACTGGCCTATGGCCAGGCCAGCCCGTCCGGGCAGGCGGGTTTCCTGCTGGGGCCGACGGTGCTCAGGCACGTGAACAACCGCATGCGCATCGCCCGCGAGGAGGTCTTCGGGCCGGTGCTCGCGGCCATCGCCTTCGAGGACGAGGCCGACGCCATCGCCCAGGCCAACGACAGCGAGTTCGGGCTGGCCGGTGCGGTGTGGACGCGGGACGTCGCGCGGGCGCACCGGGTAGCCGCCGCGGTGCGGGCGGGCCTCTTCTGGATCAACATGTACCGCGACATGCACGTATCCACGCCTTTCGGCGGCGTGGACAGCAGCGGCTACGGGCGCTCCAGCGGCATCGAAGCCTTGTACGAGTACACCCAGACCAAGAGCGTGTGGGTGCCTACGGCGCCCGGCGCCTGATTCAATCTTTTTTCGAGGGTGTCTTGCCATGAGTGACAAACAGCCGATAGGCGTGATCGGACTGGGCAACATGGGCCGCGGCATGGCGTTGTCGCTGCTTCGCGCCGGCTTTGCAGTGCTGGGCCTGGACCGCAGCCCGGCCGTGGCGCAGCGGGCCAGGCAGGAAGGCGTGACGCTGGCCGGCGATCTGCCCCAGCTGGCGGCCGCTTGCCGGACCATCGTGCTGTCGCTGCCGACTTCGGCCGTCGTCAGGGAGGTGATGGCCGGCGAGCAGGGCATTCTTGCGCTGGCGCGGCCGGGAGTGGCCGTGATCGACACGACTACCGCCGATCCCGACGTCACGCGGGAGTTGGCCGTGCTGGCGCGCCAGCGCGGCGCCGTGTTGATCGATGCGCCGGTCAGCGGCGGGCCGGGCGGTGCGCTGCGCGGCGAGCTGACGATGTTCCTGGGCGGACAGGCCGAGCATATCGAGGCCGTCCGGCCGGTGCTGGCGGCCATGGGCAGCAAGCTGTTCCATATCGGCGATACGGGCGCCGGCAATATCGCCAAGATCGTGAACAACCTGCTGACGGCCGCGCAACTGCTCACGGCAGGCGAGGCGTTCCGGCTGGCCGAGGCGGCTGGCGTGCAGACCGGACAGCTGCTCGATGCCATCAACGCCGGCTCGGGCCGCAGCGGCGTGACCGAGTTCAACTATCCCAAGCGCATCCTCACCGGCGGTTTCGACTCGGGCTTCACCATGCAGCTCATGCGCAAGGACGTGGCCTTGGCCGCATCCCTGTGCGAGAAGCTGGCGGTCGATGTGCCGGTCACCCGCGAAGTGTTCGCCCTGTGGCGCGAGAGCGCCGCCGCGCTGGCCGATGGCGAAGATTTCAATCGCATCGTGCAGTTTCGCCGCGGCGCGCAGGCCGGGGCTTGAGCGATCCGGCCATGCACGACGCGCACGCATCCGCCGAGGAGTTTGCCGCCCTGCGCCGCGACCTGCATGCGCATCCGGAGCTGGCATTCGAGGAGCATCGCACCGCCGCCATCGTGGCCCGGACGCTGCGCGGGCTGGGCTATTCGGTCCAGACCGGCATCGCGGGAACGGGCGTGGTGGGTACGCTGTCGCGCCCGGGCGGCACCCGCAGCATCGCCTTGCGGGCCGACATGGATGCGCTGCCCATCCAGGAGGAAAATGACGCGGGCCATGCCAGCGCGGCGCCCGGACGCATGCACGCCTGCGGCCACGACGGCCATACCGCCATGCTGCTGGCCGGTGCCGCCTTGCTTGCCCGCCAGGGGCGTTTTGCGGGCACCGTGCACGTGGTCTTCCAGCCTGCCGAAGAGCGCGGCGAGGACAGCGGGGCGCAACGCATGCTCCAGGAGGGCCTGTTCGAGCGTTTCCCGGCCGATGCGGTGTTCGCCATGCACAATCACCCGGGCTTGCCGGTGGGACACTTCATGTGCCGCCCCGGGCCTTTCATGTCGGCCAGCGACAAGGTGCGCGTCGTCGTGCAGGGACGCGCGGGCCATGCCGCCCGCCCGCATCTGTGCATCGATGCCGGCCTGGTGGCCGCAGCCATCGTGATGAGCCTGCAATCGGTGGTGTCGCGCAATATCGATCCGGCCCAGGCGGCCGTGGTGTCGGTAGGGCGGCTGGCTGCCGGGCATGTCTACAACGTCATTCCCGATAGGGCGGAGCTCGAACTTAGCGTGCGCTCCTTCGATCCCGCGGTGCGCGCGCTGCTGCGGGCGCGGATCGAGGCGACCGTGGCGGCGCAGGCGCAAAGCTACGGTGCCGCCGTCCAGCTCGATTACGTAATGGGCTATCCCGTGCTGGTCAACGACCCGGGGCAGACGGCGCTGGCCGTGCAGGCGGCCCGCGATGTCGCCGGCGCCGACGCTGTGCAGGCCGACGCCGCGCCCATCATGGGCAGCGAGGACTTCGCCTACATGCTGCAGGCGCGTCCCGGCTGCCTGATCCGTATCGGCAACGGGTTGCATAGCCCGGCCCTGCATCACCCGCGCTACGAGTTCGACGACGCGAACATCGCCATCGGCGCGGCCTATTGGAAACGCCTGGTGGAACGCTACCTGGCGGCCTGACCCACCTATGTCACGAAAGGGGAAACCATGTATTGCAGATTGAAGAAGATCGTCCTGTCGGCCGCGGGCGCCGCGCTGCTGGCGGCAAGCGCGACAGCCGCCGCCTATCCGGAGCGTCCTATCCGGCTGGTGGTGCCGTTCCCGGCCGGCGGCCTGGCCGACACGGTGGCGCGGGTGGTCGGCGAGCGCCTGGGGGCCGTCCTGGGCCAGCCCATCGTCATGGACTACAAGGCCGGCGCGGCCACCATCATCGGCGCCGACAATGCGGCCAAGTCCACTCCCGACGGCTATACCCTGCTGCTGGGCTCGGCCACGACCTTTGCCGTCAATCCCATTATCTACAGCAAGCTGCCCTATGCGCCCTTGACGGACTTCGACCCCATCGGCATCGTGGGCAGCAGCGCGCTGGCGCTGGTTGCCAATACCGCCCTGCCGGTCAACGACGTCAAGGCGCTGATCGAGGCGATCAAGGCCGAGCCGGCCAAATATTCCTACGGTTCGCACGGCGCCGGCTCCACCGTGCACTTCGCCGCCGAGATGTTGTGGCGCGCGGCAGGCGTGAATGTGCTGCACATCCCCTACAAGGGCAGCGCGCCGGCCATGACAGACTTGATGGGCGGCCAGATCACGATGACATTCGACTCTGTTCCCGCGGCGGCCGCCGCGGCCAAGGGCGGGCGCGTCAAGGTGCTGGCCACCACCGGCAGCGAGCGCGCCGGGCTGTTGCCGGACGTGCCGACCATCAGCGAGAGCGGCTATCCGGTCGTCCTGGAATCCTGGTGGGCGGTCGTGGCGCCCAAGGGCTTGCCCGATGACGTGCGCGCCAAGCTGACCGATGCCCTGGCCCAGACGGTGGCCGACCCCTCGGTGCACGACAAACTGGCGGGCCTGGGCTTTAATACGAAGTACGGCAGCCCCGGCCAGTTCGCCACGCTGATCGAGCAGGACACCGCCAAGCTGGCGCCGATCGCCAAGGCCAACGACATCCGGCAGGACTGACCGGCGCGCCGCATCTTAGGGAGAACACGTGGCCATCGGCGTCTTCGACATCTTCAAGATCGGCATCGGGCCTTCCAGCTCGCACACCGTGGGGCCCATGCGCGCGGCCCGCATGTTCGCGCAGGCGCTGGCGCGCGAGCAGCCGGCCGGCCGCGTGCGGCGCCTGACGGCCGAACTGTATGGCTCGCTGGGCGCCACCGGAAAGGGGCACGGCACCGACAAGGCGGTGATGCTCGGGCTGGCTGGCCACGACCCCGAAACGGTGGACGTCGGGCGCATCGACGCCATGCTCGAGGCGGTGCGCAGCGGCCGGCGCGTCGTGCTGGCCGGCGAATACGAAGTCCCTTTCGAGCCGGCCCGCGACATCCTGTTCTACGGCTTGAAGACCTTGCCGCTGCACGCCAACGGCATGCGCTTCGTGGCCTATGGCGACGGGGATGCCGAGCTGATGGCGCGCACCTATTATTCGGTGGGCGGGGGCTTTGTCGTGCGCGACGAACCCGATGGCGCGGGCCCCGCGCGCAAGCAGATCGTTCCGGACATGGGCCAGCTGCCCTTGCCGTTTCGCAGCGGCGAGGAGCTGCTGCGCCTGGCCCAGGCGCATGGCTGCTCGATCGCCGAGATCATGCGGCGCAACGAGCGCCACTGGCGTCCGGACGAAGAGACCGAAGCGGGCCTGGCGCGCATCTGGCAAGCCATGCAGGCCTGTGTGGCGCGCGGCTGCAGCCAGGAAGGCATGCTGCCCGGGCCTTTCAAGGTGCGCCGCCGCGCCGCCGCGCTGCACCGCAGGCTGCAGGCGCAAGGCGGCCCGCATGGGGGCGACCCGCTGGCGGTGATGGACTACGTCAACTTGTACGCCTTGGCCGTGAACGAAGAGAACGCGGCGGGCGGGCGCGTGGTGACGGCGCCGACCAACGGCGCGGCCGGGGTCATACCGGCGGTGCTGCACTACTACACGAATTTCGTGCCGGGCGCCGATCAGCCGGGCGTGCACGACTTTCTCCTGACCGCGGCAGCCATCGGCATTCTTTACAAGGAAAACGCCTCCATCTCCGGCGCCGAAGTGGGCTGCCAGGGCGAGGTCGGGGTGGCCTGTTCGATGGCCGCCGGCGCGCTGTGCGCGGTGCTGGGCGGCACCATGCGCCAGGTCGAGAACGCGGCCGAGATCGGCATGGAACACCATCTTGGCCTGACCTGCGACCCGGTGGGCGGGCTGGTGCAGATCCCGTGCATCGAACGCAACGCGGTAGCCGCCGTCAAGGCGATCAACGCCGCGCGCATGGCGCTGTATGGCGATGGCAACCACCTGGTCAGCCTGGACAAGGTCATCAAGACCATGCGCGAGACCGGCGCCGACATGATGGCCAAGTACAAGGAGACTTCGCGCGGCGGGCTGGCGGTGAACATCGTGGAATGCTGAGGCTAGCTGGTCTCGAAATCGCAGCATTGCCGCGCGATTTCCGCCAGCCCGTGGTTCCAGGCGGTCTGCGGATACTTGCGAAAGACGGCGTAGTAGCGGACCGGCCGTAACGGCGGATCGGTGTGTACCCGCTGCAGCCGGCCGGATGCCTCATGTTCCCGGAACAGCGCGACGGGCAGGCAACTCACGCCTCCGTGCGCCCTGATCAGACCGGCCAGGGCGAATACGTTGTTGCCCCCTGGCAATCGTTCTGGCTGAGCGCCCGTGGCGGCATAAACCTGTGCACAGAGCGTGTTGACGATCGACTGCGAGTTCTGCTCAATGAAAGTATGCCGGGTCAGCGCATGCAAGGTATGAATCCGTCCGGCCTCGAAGGTGCCGGGCGCGGCGAACCAGCCGAACTCGGCCGCGCCGATTTCTATCTGGTGCAGTGCGGGCGATTCGGGCGATTCCGCTACCACGCAAAGGTCCAGTGTGCCCGACTCGGCCTTGTGTATCAGCGTGGACGAATCTTCCACCGTCGGTTGAATGACCACGTCCGGATAGCGCAGGCGGGCGGCCCCGAGAAAGGCAGGAAACCAGGTCATTACCGACAGCTCGGTCAGTCCCACGCTGATTTGAAGGCGCGCCGGCATCCCGGGCGACTTCAATCGGTCCAGCCGGTCCAGGGTTTCAAGCAGCTGCTCGCATTCGTGAAAGAGCAGGCGGCCAGCCGGTGTCAGCGTGTTCTTGCGGCCCGGGTGTTCGAACAGGGCTTCGGCCGCCAGGCTTTCCACTTCCTGTAGCCGCTTGGTCACGGCGGACTGCGTGACGTGCAGCCTTTCGGCCGCTGCGCGCAGCGTACCCAGTCGCGCGACCCAATAGAAGGTCTCCAGTTGTGCGCGGCTCAGCATGTGAGTGGGGCGGCGGGGGCCGTTTCCTGGAAGGGGCGCTCGAAATCGCAATGCTGCCTGGCCAGCGCCACGACGCTTTGCAGAAAAGGCGTGCCGGCCTCGTTGCGATGCACCGCGATGTAGGTCGCTACTGGCAGCGCGGCCTCCAGCATGATCTCGCGCAATAGCCCAGCCCGCACGAGCCCGCGCGAGACGGCGGTGGGCAGGTTGGCCAGTCCCAGGCCGGATACGGCGATGCCCGATGCCGCGGCGAGGCTATCGCATTCGATCACTTGCCCAGGGACGACGCCATGCTCGGTCAGCCATTGCGCGATCAGCCGTCCGGTGCCGGATTGGTCATCCTGCAGCAATAGGGTATGGCGAGCGAGGAACTGCGGCGACAACGGCTGTTGTTTACGCGGCAACAGCTGCGGTTGGCAATACCAGCCCGTGCGTGTCAGGCCCAGGCTTTGCCTGGCAAGACCCGCACAGCCTACGTTCTCGGCGATGAACGCCAAGTCCAGCTTGCCCGAGGCCACGCAGGCACGCAGTTGCACACTGTTGGCCACCTCCAGCGAGAGCGTCGTGCGTGTGCCAGCGGCGCGCAATTCATGCACGAAGCGAGGCAGCCACGTCATGGCAGTCAGTTCGGTGACACCCAGGCGAAGCTGGTGAATGGTTTGGGAGGGATCGGCGATGCGCTCGACCAGCGCATCGCGCTGGCGCAGAGTCTGGTGGGCCAGCCGCAGGACCTCGCGGCCACGCAGCGTCAGTCGCGCCGAGCGATGCTGCCGGTCCAGCAAAGCGTCCGCAAACTGGGCTTCCAATTCCAGCACGTGCCGCGACACGGCGGACTGCGAGATGCCCAGCCTGGCCCCGGCCGCTTCGAAAGTGCCTGCTTCGGCGAAGGCCACCAGGGCTTCCAGCTGCTTCATCGACGCCATGATCTCATCCGGAAAATATCTCAGAAAGGAATATTCTTGCTTAATTATTTATCTCTTTAAAGAACTTTTTGAACCCGCCAAAATGTGGGCTGTGTGTGGCCGGTGCAGTGCCGGCCTTCGGAACCTGACATCGCCATGCGTGACTCCAGCGGCACCATCACCGCCCAGCGGCTAGCCTCGATCAAACCCTCGCCGAGTATCTCGGCCAAGGCACGCGTGGATGCCTTGCGCGCCGAAGGCCGCAAGATCATCGATTTCACCGTCGGCGAACCCGATCTGGCCACCCCGTCGCATATCGTTGCGGCCGGTGCCCAGGCATTGGCAAACGGCCATACCCGCTACACCGGTCCAGCCGGTACGCCCCAGTTGCGGCAAGCGATCGCCGGCAAGTTGGCCTGCGAGAACGGCTTGTCCTACGACGCGGCGCAGATCGTGGTCGGCAGCGGCGCCAAGCAGATCATCTTCAACGCCCTGGCCGCATCGCTGAACGAGGGCGACGAGGTCGTCATCCCCGCGCCTTACTGGGTGTCGTATCCCGATATGGTGGCCCTGTGTGGCGGGGTGCCCGTTGTGGTGCCGGCAGGCCAGGCGCAGCATTTCAAGCTGACCGCCGCGCAATTGGCTGCCGCGATCACTCCTCGCACGCGGTGGGTCGTGCTCAATACGCCCAACAACCCTACTGGGGCAGTCTATAGCCACGAGGAGTTGCGCGCCTTGTGCGATGTGCTGCTACGGCATCCGCACGTGTGGCTGATGACGGACGAGATTTACGAGCATTTCGTCTACGGCGGCGTACGCCATGTTTCGCCCCAGCAAGTCGAACCTGCGCTGCGGGAACGTATGCTTTTGGTCAATGGTTTCTCCAAGGCCTATGCCATGACCGGCTGGCGCATCGGCTACGGCGCAGGGCCGCGCGAACTGGTCAAGGCCATTACGCTGCTTATCACGCAGAGCACGACCTGCCCCAACGCAGCGGCGCAGGCGGCGGCCGTGGCGGCGTTGCAGGGACCTCAGCAGTGCGTCGCCGAGGCCGCGCAGCTGTTCGGCCAGCGACGCGAGCGCTTGGTACGGGGCTTGAACCAGGTGCCTGGTGTGCGTTGCGACAATCCCCAGGGTGCCTTCTACGTTTTTCCGCATGTCGGTGGCTTGATCGGTGCGGTCACGTCCCAGGGCCAACGGCTGCAGACGGATCTGGACGTCGCGGCCTACTTCCTGGAGGCTGCCGGCGTGGCCTTGATGGACGGGACGTCCTACGGGATGTCGCCGTATCTGAGATTGTCCTTTGCGACGTCGCTCGAAACCATAGACGAGGGCTGCCAGGCCATGGCGCATGCCGCGCAGGCATTGGAACTGGCGCCAGCCGCGTAATAGAACCGGAGCAATAGCCGATGAAGCCGTATTCCGAACTGGCCGATTTTCCCCGCGTACATGAGGACCTGGTGGAGAGGGCCCGGCAGTTTCCATCCGCCGTGCTTTGCGATGTGGCAGGACGCCGCGGTGCGCTGCATGGTCGTATCCAGGCACTCGATGCCGGCATGAAGGTATGTGGCCCGGCGTTTACCGTGGAGGTACGCCCGGGCGACAACCTTATGTTCCATGTTGCCCTGGCCCTTGCCCGGCCTGGCGATGTCCTGGTGGTGGATGGCAAGGCAGATCAGACCTGCGCCTTGTTCGGCGAGCTGATGGTGTCGCAGGCGCGGGCCGCCGGGCTGGGAGGATTCGTGGTCGACGCAGCCTCGCGCGATACCGAAATCCTGGCGCAAGGGGACTTTCCCGTTTTCGCGGCAGGTGCCAATCCTTGCGGACCGACCAAGGGCTTGCCGGGGAGATTGGGCGGGCAGGCGAGCGTGGGGGGCGTAGCGGTGACCGCGGGCGACCTGGTGGTGGGCGATGCCGATGGCGTCGTAGTCATTCCGGCCGACGAGGTGCCTGCAGTCCTGGCAGCAGCTCAGGCCAAGCTTGACAGCGAACGGCAACGGCTCGAAGAGATAGCCGCGGGCACACTGGTATCGCCGTGGCTGAACCAGGCGCTGCGGCAAGCAGGCCTGCCTGCGCTGGCTTGACCGGCGGACAGTCGCACGCGTGTGCGGTACCGGCGGTATCGCCACGCATTCATGCAGTGATTCAACAAACCGACACAAGGGGGTTCAATGAAGCGGATTCATATTGCAACGATCGCCACGGCCATGATGTTGGGCGGCCCGCTCATGGCGCAGACCACATGGGTGATGCCCACGGCCTATCCCGACACCAACTTCCACACCCGCAACCTCAAGCAGTTTGCGGACGAAGTGGCCAAGGAAACCGACGGCAAGCTCAAGATCACCGTCCACAGCGGCGGCGCCCTGATCAAGATGCCCGAGATCAAGCGCGCGGTGCAGACCGGCCAGGTGCAGATCGGCGAGATCCTGATCGGCAGCATGGCCAATGAGGCGCCGCTCTACCAGTTCGACACCATACCGTTCATGGTTGCTGACCATGCCCACGCGCAGACGGTGTGGGCCGCGGTCCGCCCCTTGGTAACCCAGCGGCTGGAAAAGCAGAACCTGCATATCCTGTACTCGGTGGTTTGGCCGGCCCAGGGCCTGTACAGCAAGAAGGAACTGGACCCGGCCAACGGCTTGAAAGGCGTCAAGTTCCGCTCGTCCTCGCCAACGGCTGCTGACTTCGCCAAGCGATTGGGCGCGGTGCCCACCGTGGTACAGGCGGTCGAAGTGCCCCAGGCCTTTCTGACAGGCATGGTCGACGCGATGATGACGTCGTCCTCCACCGGGGTCGATACCCAGGCCTGGGATTACCTGTCGGTGTTCTATGACGTGCCGACGATGTTTCCGCAGAATCTCGTCCTGGTGAACAAGCGCGCCTGGGAACAGCTCGATGAAGGCACCCGCAAGATCGTTACCGCCGCTGCCGAGCGCGCCGAGGCGCGGGGCTGGCAGATGAGCGCCGAGGAGAACGCGGCCAGCATTCGCAAGCTCAAAGACAACGGCCTGGCGGTGCGAGAGCTCGATCCCGCCCTGCTGGAGCGCTTCAAGCAGGTGGGCGCGCAAATGGCCGAGGATTGGCTGGGCAAGCTGACTGCCCAAGAAAGCCAAGCCCTGGTGCCCGCCGTGCGTAGGCAATAAGCTTGCCGTGAGGTTCTGAAT